>NZ_JAGYWV010000007.1:0-207383 GCF_019279065.1 Psychrobacter sp. BF1 | reverse complement strand
TCCAAAAAATGGTCGATGCCCATCCGTAACTGGACGTCTGCTTTAAATCGCTTTATGATTATGTTTGATGATCGTATCAGCAGGCATTTAATCTAAATGGCAGTTACACAGAATCTGGGATGGGCTCTGTAGCTCAAAACGTTGGTGGTTATTTAGTCAGTGAAGATAAAACCAATTGCCCAATATTTGTTAATTATCATAAATCCCACGATATATCTAATACTACAAAATATGAAGATGGCTTTATTAATGAGTCTGTATTTAGTTGGATGTTCAAGTCAAAAAGGACATTAAATAGCCCGGAAGTTAAGTTGTTTCAAGCATATCCTAGCGGTTTTCGGATTCCTCTATTCATTAAAAAGCATAATGATGAAGGAAATGACTTTTACTATATGGGAGACGTATCACCAAGACACAATAGCTTTGAGCAAACCTCAATATCTGGCGCGCCTGTCGTCAAAGTTGCATTCGATATGCATAATGAAGTGCGAGCGGACATTTATAATTATCTACTCAATGAATAATTTTTTAGCTAAACAACTTCTTGTTTATCATGATTTCGTAGCTTATATGTAGATTGCAGAACCAACCTAGCGCTTGGTTATTCACAATAAGGCCTGTTGATAAAGTAGGCGATATATCTAAAAGCCCTCGAATAAGGGATAATGTACCCTATAGATTTTGAGCGGCTAATCGACAGTTAAATTAGCACTGTATTTAGCAGCTCCTCCAGCTTATATCCACCTTATCTAATAGCGCTAACTTAAACAATATCGCCAACCCAAATAACAAGGCAGTCCTGAATGACTCATAATAACCCTTACAACCTTTTGCCCTTGAAGCCTATTGGTAGAAATGAGACCAATACCGCCAATACCTACTCTCCGCAAGACATGCTGAAGATATATGAGCAACAGTTTTTGACCGAAGTGCCAGAAGATAAGCTCACTGAGTTTTTGCCGATGTTAAAAGGTTTTTATGACATTGACGACCATACTTTAGATATTTGCGCAGTGATCTTTGATGCCGTTGGTGACGCTTGTATTATTTATAATCATAAAGTACAAATTGGTGATTATCAGATAATAGGCGAGCTAGTAAAAGAAGAGCTTGCTAATGAAGACTATAGCGATAGTGAAGGCGAAGAACAGCAGCCCGCGCAAGCTTATACTCTAGAATGTAAGCGAATTTTCTTTATCAATGACGTACAAATGCCTTACCAATTCAATCTATTTATTCAAGGCGATGGTTATTCTACTTTGACTAGAAAAGACAGCTTATTAGAGAAGATATACTGGTTTGTGAATGATAGCTTTGATGAGCATTTATTAGATGATTCTGAAGATTCAGAAAGCTTAGAGTCCATTAACGAGCAGTTGGCCAGCTTAGGGGTTAGAGAAATGGATTTGACCACTATCCATGAACTAGTCAACTTTATCGAGGACAGTCTCATAGATGATGAAATGGCGGATGCGCTTAATGAGTTAATAGACGCTGCAGAATAGTTATAGTTATAGTTATAGTTATAAAGGTATGAGGGTGTGTCTGGCGCACCCTGATATCGCAACTAGATGCTAATAGTTGATAGTTGATAGACAGGTTGCCTCACAATTATAAATACCTTTATGACCAAGGGAAGCTTTAACTGCAAAAAATCATTAAGCTTGATAGGTAACTACTCATAATTTGATTGTGTTAACCCATAACGGCTATAGCAGGTGAGGCTCTGTTAGTGCGGGCGGCATTGAAACAGCAAAAGGCATTCCTCTTAGCAGAAGCCAGCTACTTAGTACTGAATAGTTGGCTTTTGGCTATATGCCCATCCCAATAGGGCGGCGATCCATAATAGCCTTCGATAAAATCAATAAAACATCTAACCTTGTGCGGCAGTAGCTTTCTATGGGCGTAGACTGCATATAAGCCTAAGCTTTTAGTTGCAAGCCCAAGGCTTTAGTATGACTGCCAGCAATCAGCCTGAGCTGATTTATGATTATTTGCCTAAAGGATGGCAAAAAAGGGGATAATACCCAATTTTTTATAAATATTTTTATTAGGAAAGGTCATGCTTCTTCGTTTTATTGCGCGTCATAGCATATTAATTATGCCGGTTTGCGCAATTGTGGGCTTTGTTCTTCCAAACCTATCCAATGCAGTACTAGTATATTTACCTCAAGTACTGTTCTTCTTGATGTTTTTTACTTTACTGGGCATCGACCAATATGCGCTGCTAAAGCGTATAGCGACAAGCTATGTCTGGATTTTTGCCTTGTTACAGAGCGGGGGTATGAGTCTAGTTTTAATATTGATTGCTTATGCACTGGGTGTACGTGGCGATTGGCTATTAGCGATTGCAGGTCTTGGTGCCACTGCGCCCTTGTTCGGTAGTGGTGCGTTAGTCAATGCAGTAGGGTTTGATGCACAACTGGCGACGGCAAAAACTATCGCTGCTACGCTCGTTATGCCATTTACATTATTAGGCGTATTGTGGCTATTGGGCAATGAAAATGCGCATGTAGACGTTGGTGTTTATGTCAATCGCCTATTAATTTATATCGTTATGCCAATGGTGCTAGCTGTGGCAATGCGTCGGTTGTTTCCAGCTGATATTTTGTCACGTTATTATCCCAAAATTGGGCAGTTCAATATCTTACTGCTGATGTTATTTCCACTAGGATTGATGGCAGGATTTCGTACTACCTTTGACAATGATCCGTGGCAAGCGTTGTTATTACTGTTGCTAAGTTCGGTATTGGCATTAGTGTTTTATTTTTCCGCTTATTTTATATATCGGCGTTTTGGCTATGAAAATGCCATTGTCGCTGCGTTGGTGTGTGGCGGACGCAATGTATTACTTGCTTACACCATAACCGCTCCTTTTATGGGTGTGATGTTTTTACCCTTATTGGGTGCTTTTCAACTACCAGCATTTTCCCTACCTTTATTGGGTAAATATATGGCAAAACGCCATAAAATATAAAGTGCGATCTATGGATTTAAAGTCCGGTTTCAGTGAATGGAGTCTATTAGATTTTCACCTAAGGTAACTATGAGAGTTACTCATTGAAGACTATCGATGAGACTTTTCTAACAACTGTATAACGGGCTATAAGCCACTAAACATTGAATAAGTCATTACTAAACCAGTGTTTTTTGATAATAGCCAGTCTCACTCATAATCCGCTATCAATAAACAGGCCACCTTAGCATTTTGCAAGGTGGCTTGTTTTTTTCTAAAATTATTAGTTACTATTTATTAAGCTTTACTACTACTGAGCGATGTCACTTGGCATAGTAATCATCCCAACCATAAGACAAAAAAATACCGCTAACCATATAGGCTAGCGGTATTTTAGTATTGGTACCGGTGGTCGGACTTGAACCGACACGCTTTTAAAGGCAACGGATTTTGAATCCGTCATGTCTACCAATTCCATCACACCGGCGTGTTAGGTAATAATGTCTTTGCTGCTTAACATTATTGAATTGGGCTACAGGGTTAACTGTATAGGTGGCGTATTATAGCAGGCTATTTTTAACCGTCAAGCTATTTTTATCACCTATTATTGATTTTCACAGCACTATTTTGTAAAAGCTTTGTCAAAACAATATTTTAGCCAGTTTTTGATTAGCCTACAAAAGCACGCTCAATAACATAATCGGCTTGTACGCCCATACGTGGCGATAAAGTCAGACCAAAGCCATCTAGTATCTTGGCGACATCAGCATTGAACGGCATACTACCGCAAATCAATACACGGTCATCTTCTTTGTTAATAGGAGGTAGACCTATGTCACTAAACAGCTTACCTGATTCCATCAAGTCAGTGATTCGTCCCGTATTGCGGAACTCTTCACGTGTAGTGGTTGGATAGTAAATGAATTTTTCGCGGTACCATTCACCAAACAGTTCATCATTAGGTAACTGTTCTTCGAACATCTCACGATAGGCCAAATCATCAACGTTACGTACAGCATGGACTAAGATGATTTTTTCAAAGCGCTCATAAACTTCAGGGTCACGAGCTAAAGACAAGAATGGCGCAAGGCCAGTACCCGTAGATAGCATATATAAGTGTTTGCCTGGTAACAGATCATCGAGTACTAACGTCCCTGTGGGCTTTTTACTAACCAACAGCTCGTCACCGACTTTGATGTGTTGCAAGCGTGAAGTGAGCGGACCGTTAGGTACTTTTATCGAAAAGAATTCTAAATGCTCTTCGTAATTGGGACTAGCAATTGAATAAGCACGTAACAGTGGTTTGCCATCAATGATCATACCGATCATCGCAAACTCGCCATTTCGAAAGCGCAAGCCATCATCACGAGTGGTCTTGATACTAAACAGAGAGTCATTCCAATGATGAACTTCGGTAACCGTTTCAGTGCGCAATTTTGACATAAAGTCCTCGTTACTGTTTATTTTTATAAAAATAGTATTATAAATGATTATAACGCTAGCTATAAAAAGCTATTTTTTTTAAATATTTAATCAAAAAAATGGCATTATAACCAGTCAAAGATTGGCTAAAAACTATCTGTATAGCCAATTATATAGATGCAAGTTATTCTCAATATATAATCTTGGCTATGATAACAAACTTTAAAGTAAAAATCCGCCTAACCAGCTAGCGCTAGCATGATAAAATAGAATAACGTTAGTAGATAATTATCTATGCTGGATTAGTTGGTATCGATTGCTTAGGTTTTATAACCTTTTAATAGACTGTTTTCTCTGACATCCGAGGATTTTTTATGGCTAAGCAGCAAGGCTTTTGTAGATGAAATGTATTGATGAAGAGCAATTAACTCATGTAGCGCCGATTATAGGCTATCACCGTGCGCCGCTATCGCAGAAGTTCGGTGCCCCGCGTCAGCCTAATTTAGTAGCCTTGCTTAGTGTCATTGAGATGCTCACCCCTTATGATAATCCAGCAGCTTTTGCAGGCTTAGAGGCATTTAGCCATATTTGGCTCAGTTGGCAGTTTCATCATAATTATATTAATAAAAAAAGTGCCCATAACTCTGAGCAAGATCAGCAAACTAAAGCGGCGCCTGCTGCGGATCAACCTGCCTTTCGACCTCAAGTAAGACCTCCTAGACTCGGTGGCAACAAAAAGCTTGGCGTATTTGCCAGTCGCAGTATGTATCGTCCGTCAGGTTTAGGATTATCAGTAGTCAAGCTTGAGGCTATCGAAGTGCTTGAGGGTAGGGTGTTATTATTGATTAGTGGCGCTGATATGATCGACGGTACTCCGATCATCGATATCAAGCCTTATGTTAGTTATAGCGATGCCTATAGTGACGCTGCTAGTGGCTTTGCTCCAAGCGCTCCTGAATCATTGATAGTGACGATGTCTGAGCTAGCTGAGCAGCAGTTCGAAGCGCTTATTGATATAGAGCCGATAGATTGGGAAGATGAAACAGTGGCGGCTAAGGTTTATAGCTTACAGCAGCAATTAATAGCAGCTGATAAAGTATTAATAACAGCCTTGATAGCGCAAGATCCGCGGCCTGCTTATCGTCGTGAGGAGCTAAATAGTAGCTTTGTTATGCGTTATAAAACCGTTGATATTAGCTTCACACAAATAGAATTAGGTACCTTACTGATTAATTCAGTCATAAAAGTCTACTAGATCATAGCTTTAAAGCGTGCAGGTTACTAACGTCGAAGCATTGTTGCATTGTTGCATTGTTGCATTGTTGCATTGTTGCATTGTTGCATTGTTGCATTGTTGCATTGTTGCATTGCGGCGACAATACTAACCTTGATGTTAATAATCAGCACTTATTTAACCTAGTCGATTGGCTAGTGTCACAGCGCTATTGAAAAATCGCTTTACTAAGGCAATAGTCATAACTTAACAACATTTTTAATTTATAACTTAAACACATTTATAGCTTGTAAAGATTTCCAATACATTTGCCCTAGCAAATTTAAATTTATATAGCATGACCAATATAACGAGAGTATCTATGTTTACTGATAGCCATTGCCATCTTAATCGTCTTAATCTAGAGAAATATGATGGTCAATTGTCCAGAGCGATTGCCGCTATGAAGGAGGCCAACGTCACCCGTGCGATGGCAGTCATGTGCGACTTTGCTGAGTATGACGAAATTGCCAATATCGTTAATACTTATAGCGACGACACACTGAACTTAGGGATGAGTGTTGGTATTCATCCTTGTGAGGATATTGCTGTATTGCAGTCTGCTACAGTTGAGCGGCTGATCGAGACTGCTAGTGGCGATCAGGTTTGGGCAATAGGTGAGACGGGGCTGGATTATTACTGGTCAACTGAAAATAAGCTAGCGCAGCAAGCTAGTCTAGCTCGTCACATTCAGGCAAGTCAGCACCTCAAAAAGCCGCTTATCATCCATATGCGTGATGCTAAAGACGACACTATCGATATCCTAAAAAGTGAGGGCGCTGAGCATGGCATTATTCACTGCTTCACTGAGGATTGGGATACTGCTAAACGTGCTTTGGACTTAGGGTTTTATATCTCGTTTTCAGGTATTGTAAGCTTTAAGAGTGCACAAATGATTCAAGACGCTGCCAGAAAAATGCCTAGAGATCGTTTGCTTATCGAGACCGACAGCCCTTATTTAGCACCAGTACCTAAACGTGGCCGTCCCAATGAGCCAGCTTACGTACCGTATGTTGCCAGTTACTTAGCTGATATGTATGGCTGTAGCAGCGATGAGGTCGGAGAGTTGACTGCAAAAAACTTTGTAAATTTACTAGCGCAGTATCATTAAAATCGTTATGCTATGACCAGTCAGTCATTTGTTAAACAGGGTAATTGTGGATATAGACGGTACATTAAGTGGTCAAAAATAGTGGCCATAAGTGTGATGATCCACCCATTAAAAACCCTTAATTAATAAAGTTTATTAACAAATGTAAGCACATTCAAACTTATGTAGTAGTAAGCACAATAGGGAAAATTCGTGCTTATTATTAGGCAGTTAAGATTGTGTGTTTAACCTTATTGGGTCTTAGGAGAAGTTATGAGTCGTCAGCACCAGTTCAAAGTACGCGAAGAGAGCATCTTAGCCATGGCTGAGCAGTTATTATTAGAATCTGGTAATGGTGATATCACTCTCGACAGTTTGGCGGATCAGCTAGATTTAGCTAAAGGTACTTTGTATAAGCATTTCTCTAGTAAAGACGAACTGTACTTACGTATTATTATTCGCTATGAAGAACAACTGTTTGTGATTAATCTTATCGATGACTGTCCTTCGGCAGGGGTGGCTAGAATGATTTTTCAGCAGCTACTCAATCCACAAAAAGCCATGTTGCTCAATCAGATAGAGGAACGTTTAGCCGCCTCTTCGACTGGTCTTAACCGTCTGTTTGGTGAGCTTTACGATATCCGTCGTCAGCGTATGAAACGTTTGATCGATATCATCAGCGCTCATCTAAAAGATAAGCACAGTAGTATGAGTACCAGAGATTATCTATCCTCTATTTGGGCGATGGGTCAAGGCGGTGCTGGCTTATTGAATTCTAGCTTTTATCAGCGCTACTTAGGGTGTCGTGAGACGCTACGCTATGCTCTGATTCAGCAGATGTTGGACTTACCAGGTCATTACCTAAGTAAAGATATTGATGAGAGTGCACTGGATGAGGATATGCAAGAGCTGGTCGAACAGATCGATACTGAATCAGAAGAACATCGCAATACTACTTATTAAAAAGTTAAACTTGTACGATTCGCTGCTATAACACTTCTTTATAATAGGTGCGCCATGCTGGTTACTCGCAAGATTATACCTCGTTTGGTGGTCACCTATTTTTTATGCTTACGCTGTTTATCACTACTAATTCATCTATTAAAGCGCAAACTATTGACCCCTCTGCTCAGCCATTACTCATCAAATAATCCTATCGCAGTCAACCCTTCCGCTACCAATCAACTATCGATAAGCCATTCTGTGCTACCAACTAGGCGACAGCCAACATTGTCACGCTCACAAGTAGGCTTTACCTTAGTCGAGATTATGGTAGTCGTCGTTATACTATCGATATTTGCAGGCATGATGAGTCTATCCGTTGGCAGCAGCGACTCACGAAAAAACCGTGCTTTTTATGAGCACCTCACTGATTCGCTAAGCTACGTACGGCTACTATCTGCCGAGCGTATGCAACCGATGGGATTGATCCTACAAGCGGATAAGCAAGGCCAAGTCACGCCCGTTATTGTCACCTTATCCAATCCTTATCTAAGCTATCAGCAAGTGGCTAACTCTACTGCTGACAGCGGCAAAAACTCGATGGAGCTCTCAGCAGATATTTCAGGGTTATCCGCCTCCGGTAATGAGCAATCCCCAACACCGAGCTGGACAGTTGAGCCAGAGGTGAGCTTGCCAACTATGCCTGTTGGGGTCAGTTTAAGCATTGCCAGTTTGGATGGCGCTGATAGCAATGAGGAGGAAGGGCGAGTGTTGCAGCCGTGGTTTACGGGTCAAACTGTACCGCAAGTCTTATGGTTTGGTACCGGACAGGCAACCCCTGTCACTATAGAGGTGCGTCATGATTCGCGCTTAGTAGGTGAGGTGATTACTATTTTACCTGATGGCAGCATGAGCATCGGACAGGAGTCGCTATAGATGAGGCATTCTTTATCTAAGTCTCAAAGCGGCTTTACTTTAATAGAAGTGATGGTAGCGCTGGCTATCTTAGCGGTGGTTGCGGTAGCCGCTAGCCGTGCCAGTAGCGCATATCTAAATTCAGTCGATACCCTGCGTACTCGGACCTTAGCGCACTTTGTGGCACAAAATGTAGCTGCCGACTTACGAATACAGCAGACAGTATTGACGGCTAATAGTACCCAAACTATCTCTTCGCAAGGGCGTGACTGGCAAGTGGCAATGACTACTAACGCAGCTTTGGCTCCTGGCTTAACAGCGATCAATATCAGCATTGCGCCTATAGTAGATGGACAAACGCGTGCCCCCGTGACCGATATCGATGTATTAATGAGCGATACTACTAATACTACTGGTAATAAGCAACGGCGGGGTCAATCGTGAGACAGCAGCGAGGCTTTACGCTATTGGAGCTGATGGTGGCGATGGTGATATTCGCAGCGCTTGCCATTTCTGGCTGGCAAGTATTCGACAGCGTTAACCGGGCTCGCGAGCGTGCCCAGCTACAAGCTGACAATCTAGCAGTACTGCAGTACGCTTATCTACAGTTACAGCAGGATATGGGTCAAGTCATCGCTTATCAAGCGGCTAGTAGCCAAAACAGTCAGGTTGCTAATAACGCTAATAACAATAACAATAATAGCAACAACAACGCTAATGACACTAACAACGATAATCCAGCAGCTGATGAACAGGCTGCCGCTATGCCTGAGCCATTTATGAGCTTGAGCAATGAGCAGGTTAGCTTTATGCGTTATGCTGATCCCGACCCACGCTATCAAACTAGCCCTAGCATCCAGCGTGTTGAGTATCTGCTCAGTGACCAGCGTTTGATACGTCGGCAATATACTAATAATAAAAATGAAAGTATCGGCCTAGATAGCGTTTTGCTCGAAGGGGTGACAGAGGTAAGCTGGCAAGCGTATTTACCAGAGCCAGTGTCCAAGTTTCCGGATGCCGACAGTCAAAATAGCCCCAATGGTAATAATAGCTTAGGCCAAGCAAATAACACGTCTAATAAGCCTAAAGTACGGCTACTGCCTAGAGGGGTTAGTCTCAGTTTTACTTACCAACAGCTGCCTATCACTTGGCAATTTGCTTTAGCAGCACAGCCAGCGCCTAATACTAGCAAAGCCAAGAGCGATGATGTTAGCAACGGCAATGGCAGTAATAATAACAATAATAATAGTAATAACGGCAGCAATGACAACAACGATAACAATGGCAGTAATGGCAGTAATGGCAGCAACAGTGATGCTGTAAATAGACCAAGCGCTCAATAACTAGGAGAAGTGTATGCTTGCCTCAGCAAACTCTCAGCGTGGGGTTGCGCTACTGACGATATTGTTATTAGTCGTCAGCATCACTATTGTGGCAGGCTCAATGCTGGCTAGTCAAAAAGTGGCCATTCGTCGTAGTGGGCTGCTATTTAAGCAGGATCAATTATTACAAGATATAGAAGCCGGTCAACAGCTAGCGATGACGGCTATTCGCGCGGACAATAATCTAAATCAGACTGACAGCACGCAAGATGTTTGGGCGCAGCCACTACCACCCTTTGAGTTAGGCGGTCATAGTATCAGTGCTGAGCTGCGTGATGAGGCCAGTCGATTCAATATCAATAACTTGTATCATGATGGCGCTACTGATGACGCCGCCCTAGCAGTGTTTCAGCGTCTTTTGACTCAGCTAGCGCTAGAACCCGAGATAGCCATTGCCATATTGGACTGGCAAGATACGGATAGTGAAGTCTATAAAGATGGTGGTAATGAGGGCAGTGTGTATAGTCAGCAATCTCGTACGGCCGATCAGCGCTTGGCCAATCAGCCTTTTGTGAGTGTTGAGCAGTTAATAGAAGTACGTGGCATTGATGCTGAAGTGTTGGCCAAGCTACGTCCTTATGTCAGCGCCGTGCCTTATTACTTGCCGATCAACGTCAATACTGCCAGCCCAATTCTGCTTGCCGCTTTAATGGATGGTGCTACTAGCGAACAGCTGCGCAGCTTAACTGATAAGCGTAGCACGCAAGTGTTAGAGACTATAGCCGACCTTTGGCAGCTGCCTCCTTTGAGTACGCTTAGTGTCGAACAACAGCAAGCGCTAACGCCATTATTAGCCGTCGATAGCCAAGCCTTTATGGCGCTAATCACAGCTACTGATGTTGATGATCAACCGACGGCTAAGCAGCGCTTCGCTACGGTATTGATCAGCAAGACTATTGACGACAACTCTGCTGCTGTAAGCAATAACAATTCTAATGCCGATACGGCTGACAATAAAAAACCCAAACAAGTAACGGTTATCAGCCAGCGACTTTGGGCATTTCGGCCTAATTTTTAATGAGTGTATTTACTAAGGGGTAATATCAGAGGGGAAGGTTTTTAATATTGCTGTGATGACAGTCTCTATTGGTGATAATAGTCTCTATTTAAGTTTGGTATAGCGTGGGTATAAACCCACGCAATCATTAGGTTTTGTAGCAATATATTTAGGTATTTAGGTATTTAGCTACTTGATTATGATTTGCCAAGACGGGATTTATTACAAGCACCAGTCTCAGATACGGCAAGCTTCATTTCGTCCAGCAGACCTTTGTTTTCATCATTAGTATAGATTTGAGTTTTTGTTACTATATTTTTGATGCCTAGAGGATTTTCAATTTTGGCAGGTTATGATTACCGTAGAGCAGGCTGTTTGGGTCGCAAGCTCCCAGCGCTTTTATCTAAGGTTTAATCATTAATCATCGAGCAAAGTTTCTTCGCTAGATTTCCAGTTATAAGCCCCATAGAACAGCATCTGCGCTTGGCGGGTGCAATTGTGTAGCATCAATTGTTTGCGCTCTTCAATAGCGGTTATATCAGCTTCGTCATCATGCGCCTCAGAGTAAGTCAGCTCTAGCCAATCAATAATCCAAGAAAAGAACATGTTTATACCAGCTTCAGAGAGTAAGCGTAGATCATAATTATTGATATGAGCGAAAGCGGGTTGTAGCGCCAAATCCTCAGCCAAAATTTCTGTATGCATCTTGATCAATTCACTAATCGCTTTACGCACAGACTCTGAGCCACCGAAGCGTTCGCTAACTAAAAACTGCCAATAACGTGGCTGCTCACTGACGGTCTGCAAGAACAGCTGAATACTTTTGGCAATTTGTCGATCGTAGCTGCGTTTTCGGCCAATTTGCAAGCCGTCACGTAAGGTCGCTAAAGTGTTACCCAATTCTTCAAGTACTAGCGCTTGACCTAGTGATTCCATATCGTCGAAATGTCGATAAAATGCGGTCGGTACTACGCCAACTTCGCGAGTTACTTGGCGTAAACTGATCGAGCTAAAGGCTTGACCAGTGATACACAAGTCTAATACTGCATTAAAAAATGCGTGCCGAGTTTGAAGTTTCTTTTGTTCACGACTACTCATAATCATTCAGAAATTGCCTAGTTAAGGGTCATCATACTCATTTCACTCTAAGAATACGAATAAAAACCACAGTTATCAGATAAAGAGCTTATTTATTTAAACCATTGTACCCCAATTACCCTGCAATTCTTGCGCCAACCGATAAGCTTCATGGTCATTCATCCCAGTGATAAAGTCCAAGATATTAAGAATGTTATGATAAGTATCTGCTGTCAATGAGCGCTTATTAAGCTCATTAAGATGGGGCAATAATAAGCTTAATAAGCGCTGATGCTCAAAGGGTTTTGGGGCCTTGCTCACCGCTGTCCAAGCCAACGGCATAAAGGCATCTAATAGCCGATGCAGACATTGATTAGCCATCAGTTCCATACGTACTTTGGTAGGATGGTTGAATATTTTTTCACGAGCCAACTGTTTGGCTTGCATAATACCGTTTTGAACAGGCGCATCGCAATGGTCAAATAAGCTGCCTTCTAGTGTTCCTGCCAGCATCGCTTCACTATTGGCGACGAAAGCATCAGTGACGGTATTGACTAGGCGCATCATAGCTCGGGCTCTGAGCGAGGCGAGACTCTGTCTTATTGAGACTTGGGTCGGTGCAGCAATAGCCTCAGGGCGCTCACCAATCAGCTCATAAAATATAGCCGCAACCTCCGGATAGCTGAGCATATCTAGATGAATACCATCCTCCAAGTCTATTAGCGCATAACAAATATCATCCGCCGCTTCTAGTAAATAGGCAAGGGGGTGGCGACAAAAGCCGTCATGCTGCGAGGAGTAAGGCAATTGCAAGCAAGCGGCCAGTTGCTCCAACTGTTGCGCTTCACTAGCGAAGCAGCCGAATTTTTGTACGCTAATTATTTTACTATCCGCCTGATTGTCAGGGGATTTCCCAAGGTCATTATCAGCAGGGTTGTCACTGCTGTCAGAGCCGTTAGTAGATCGTACTAAGCTTTGGTCGGCCAGCCAAGGGTACTTCATAAACGCCCCTAAAGTTGCACAAGTTAGGCGCATGCCGCCCTTATCAGGGTGATGTTCGTTACTAACTAATAGTCGAAAGCCTTGCGCATTGCCCTCATAGTTGGTGATATCTAAACGCTGATTGGTAGTTAGTTTTTGCAATACGCTGTGGCGATCAGGATGCAAAAACCAATCTCGAATGGCGTACTCACCAGCATGACCAAAAGGTGGGTTGCCGATATCATGAGCTAGGCATGCCGCTTGTACTATGACGCCGACATCAGCTGGCGATACACCAGCTGGCAAGCCATTAGCGAGCTTGTCATGCAGTTTTTCAGCGGCCATCATACCTAATGAGCGACCAATACAAGACACTTCTAATGAATGAGTCAAACGAGTGTGAATGCCTAACTGGTTAGTCAAAGGGTGTACTTGGGTCTTTTGATTGAGCTGACGAAACGAGTGGGAAAAGACTAGACGATCATAGTCTTTATGAAACGAGGTACGAGCGCTGTCTTGTGCGGGCGCTTTTTTGTCACTGCCTAGGCGTTGAGCGTTGAATAATCGGGTCCAATGTTCAGCAGTATTTTTTGGCTTAGTGAATGGCGTGCTCATAGATTATTATCCCTTATTTATTATTGTTGTTTTAAAGCGGCTACCTAGCTATAGGCTGTTAAAGACTATAAACAATAGCGCTGGGTTAATGATACTAGCATTCACAGTCAGCCTACAGTACTGCTAACTATGTAAAGTGAGTTTACCTAAAATCATACGCTATAAGTTAATATTTAATGGCAACAGCACAATCCTAGACTAAAATAAAACCCATAAAAAAGCCAGCATCGAGGCTGGCTTTAGTTATAGGCTAAAGGGGTTAAAATAAGACGTTATATCATTGGTTTAAACGTTAAAGCGGAAATGCATCACATCGCCATCTTGCACGATATAAGTCTTGCCTTCTAAACGTGATTTGCCTGCAGCTGCTGCACCTTTTTCACCGTTATGTTCGATAAAGTCGTCATAAGCGATGACTTCAGCACGAATAAAGCCACGCTCAAAGTCAGTATGAATTACGCCAGCTGCTTGTGGTGCAGTGGCACCAACCGCTACAGTCCATGCCCGAACTTCTTTAACACCAGCGGTAAAGTAAGTTTGCATATCGAGTAGGTCGTAGCCGCCACGAATCACTTGGTCAAGACCAGCTTCTTCCATACCCATATCAGCCAAGAAGTCTTTTTTATCATCCTCGTCAAGTTGTGCAATTTCAGATTCAATTTGATTGCACAAAGCAATCACGATAGAGTCATCGCCAGTGGCATAATTGCGCACAGCGTCAAGATAAGGGTTATTCTCAAAACCATCTTCAGCAACGTTAGCGATATACATAGTAGGCTTAAGCGTTATTAAACCGTAGCTTCTAATAAGTTTTTTCTCATCGCTATCTAGGTTAGCGGTACGTGCTGCTTCACCTTCTGCTAATATAGGCTCGATTTTTTTGAACACATCTAGCATAGCTTGGGCGTCTTTATCGCCGCCCTTGGCTTTTTTGCCCAAGTTATGAATAGCCCGCTCAACCGCTTCTAGATCGGCCAATGCCAATTCAGTGTTGATAGTTTCGATATCATCAATCGGACTTACGCGACCATCGACGTGTACGACGTTATCATCATCGAAGCAACGTACCACATGGGCAATCGCATCGGTCTCACGGATATTAGCTAAGAACTGGTTGCCCATGCCTTCGCCTTTTGAGGCACCAGCGACTAAGCCTGCGATATCGACAAATTCCATAGTAGTCGGTAACACGCGCTCAGGCTTGACGATATCAGCCAATTTCTTTAAGCGTGGATCAGGTACTGGAACGATACCAGTGTTGGGATCTTTAGTACAAAAAGGAAAGTTTTCAGCGGCGATTCCCGCTTTGGTCAAGGCATTAAATAATGTAGATTTGCCCACGTTTGGTAAGCCGACGATACCGCAGTTAAAACCCATAATGGTCTCTCAAAGTAGTGATGAAGCAGTTAAATAATATAGAAAAAATTGGCGCTATTGTAGCAAAGTTTAGCTAATAAGGGGCGCATAGATATACTAATTTCTGAATAACGCCTTTAAAGTAATAATACATATCCAGAGGGAGCTAGGCGTAATCTGAAAGTCCAAATAAATGAGTATATAGCTAGGCAGGTTGCCCATTTGGCTAGGCAGAAAAATCCCAGCCGTATGCGAGCATTTGCAAAAATGACTAGCAATAGATTATACCACTCTAAATTATGGCTAAAAATAAAGCTCTATAAGGCTTTTATCAAGCAACAGTGGATAAAATTATTCACGGGAATACAACTATTAAAGCAAGCTAAGTCCAGCGTTATGGGTTAAAGATAAATAACTCCTCAATTCCAGCGTCTACTGCGTTACGGATTATCTGCTACTACACCAATGATGACCCCCATATCTTTTTTATCGTGTTTATCGATACTAGGGGCATAGAGAGCTGAGGCAATACCTCCATCCAAAAACAGCGCATTTGGGCATTGTAGCTGGTCTTTAAATAAACTGGCAAACTGATAGAATGAAACGGGCTCATCACTATTTACAAACTGCATACGGCCATCCGAACAAACCCCAACTCCATTGCGGAACTTTAGTGAAGTACCATCAGCATTAAACTTGGGATGAATCTCATTATTGATGACCAGCATAGGCCCTGACTGACTGGCATACCAAGGCTGTGCTTCCCCAGTTTTAAGCTGAGCACTCAAAGCATTACTTTCCGTAATCTGCACTTCCCCTTGTTTATTCCACCAAATCACCCCGTTCGGTAATAAGTGAAAGTTGCCGCCGCCGGGTTTTAGATTCAGTGACTTTATCTCTTTACCTTTAATCACAGTATAGCCAATCGGTGCATAATGCCCATTATACATTCCAGCATTCATGGCAAAGGCCAACTGTTGATTAGAGGGTAAAGTGGCCAGTAACTTATCAAAAGTAAGCAAGGGCTGATCGCTATCAGGTTGCTGCCAAAATAGCTGCAATGAATAATCAGAGCCTTTTAGAGCCGCCTTATCAAGGTGGCAGACACTATAACTAAAAGGCGAGTCCTTAATCTCACAAGACCAAGCGCTTGATGAATCGGCTTTGTCTGAGCCACTAGGCTGACAAGCACTCAAGCTGAGCATCAATAAAGACATAACAGGAACAGTAAAAATAGAGCGTAGCATGAATAGTTTCCATTACACCTTAATAGCGACTAAGGCAAAGAGTAGAGGGGTTATAGCCGATACCGAATAAAATAGATATATAATCTGGTTAAAACAATCAAAGCAACCAAAGGTGATACAAATAGGGCGCATTAAATGATTAATACGCCCTAATAAATTTTTTCATAAGTGCTTTTAGCCGCTGTGTTAAAACGCTTTTAATAAAAGCTAAGACGCCGCTTCATTGACAAAAATTTATAGCACTTTTTTCGCAACAGCCTATTATCAGAGCGTTGGCAAGTCACGGAAGGTATGGTTTGCATTGCCAATCAATCTACCGTTATTATTTTCATCTACCACGCTATCATGAGAGTCCAGAGTGGGCGCTTTGGTCTGTTTGCCTTTATCACGTGAGTCTTTGTTATAAGCAATCAAGGCGTCGTTATCCGCTAAAAAGCTAGCAGGATTGGCCATAACCCACATTTGATTAAACACATCAGCGCGTGCACTATGATCTAACAATGCGCCTTCATCAGTGAAATAAAAGAACTTCGACAGTAACTTGATTTGTCCATCATCTAAACGGCGCGCAATATGATAAGGCTGTAGCTGGCTTGGATGTTGTAATCCTACCGCACCAACGATACTGGCAAGCGACTTAACGGTATTTTTATGAAAGCTAGCCACACGCTCAGCTTTGCTAGGAACATCAAGTGCTTTTTGGCGATGCGGATCTTGGGTGGCAACCCCAGTTGGACACGTATTAGTATGGCATGAGCGTGACTGAATACAGCCGACTGCGAACATAAAGCCACGTGCTGAATTACACCAGTCTGCCCCTAAAGCAATCATGCGTGCAATATCAAAACCTGAGACTATCTTGCCACTAACGCCAAGCTTGATCTTATCCCTAATACCAGCACCCACTAGAGTATTGTGCACTAACAAAAAGCCGTCGACCATCGGCATGCCAATATTGTCCATAAACTCGACTGGAGCCGCACCCGTACCGCCTTCAGCGCCATCAACGACGATAAAGTCCGGATAGTTGTCCGCTTCAATCATCGCTTTGACGATAGCCATAAACTGCCAAGGCTGTCCGATGCACAGCTTAAAGCCTACTGGCTTGCCCCCTGATAATTCACGCAACTGCTGCCAAAAAGCAACCAACTCACGCGGATTATTAAAAGCGGTATGAGTGGCTGGAGAAACACAATCCTGACCAAGTGGTACTTGGCGAGTATCAGCAATCTCTTGGGTAATCTTCTCGGATGGCAATACGCCACCTTTACCAGGCTTTGCGCCTTGCGATAGTTTGATCTCGATCATTTTTACTTGTGGATCGACAGCTTTTTCTGCAAACGATTGCGGGCTAAAATGACCATCAGCATCACGGCAACCGAAATAACCAGTCCCTAATTCCCAAATCAAATCCCCACCGAATTTACGGTGATAAGGACTGATAGCCCCTTCGCCAGTATCATGAGTAAAGCCGCCCAGTTTTGCGCCTTGGTTAAGCGCCATAATGGCATTAGCCGATAGACTACCAAAGCTCATCGCTGAGATATTAAACACTGACATATCATGAGGCTGCTGGCAACGCTCACCACCCACGCTAATACGGAAGTCGGTATTCTTTAACGGCTGACTAACTGCTGACTGCAAGAACCATTCTTTACCATGAGCATATAAGTCATCTAAAGTACCAAAAGCATTAGTGTCACTAACGTTTTTAGCGCGTTGGTACACTAAGGCACGTTGCTGGCGTGAGAAAGGAACTTGTTCTTTATCATCCTCTAACAAATACTGACGAATCTCAGGACGAAAATCCTCAAGCACGTAGCGAATATGGCCGGCCACAGGGTAGTTGCTCAAAATGGCATGCTTAGACTGTATCAAGTCATAAATGCCTAGCGCTACGCCAAAGCCCCCAATGATGATGAGCCACCATTTGAGCAGTAATATCCCAGCTAAAAATAGTAAGATAGCGGCGCCAAAAGTGCTATAACGCAGTAGCAAACCGACCATATAAGGAGAGTCTTGTTTGGGCTTAGGATTAAGATTAGTACGAGATTGGGGCATGGCAAGGCTCGGCTCAGCAATGAGAATTTGGAAGAGTAAAAACGCAATAAAAACCCTGCAATAGCAGGATTGATCGCTGCTAAAGTCAGAGTCGACATTATACCCTTATAATATCATGGCTAAGCAAGAATTGAGTAACGGCTTGCTAATATAGCAAAGCGCTGTTCAGCAGAATCACTTGATTCGACCAGCTGCCTGTATACTTGATACTTGCTCATCAGGCAGCAAGGCTATAGCCAATCTCACTAGCAGATAACTTGCACTAGTATTTGATTATCCGCCGAAGTCTCAAAAGTAATCTTAACTGGCAAAAACTGCTCAATCAGCCAAGCTTGGGTTTCGGTGTGCTGACTAATAACTCTAGCGCTAAATTCGCCGCCACCAGCTAGTGCTAACGGTAATAGTAGCTGATCGGTTAAATGTTCATCGACTAAGGCCTCGCTGGTAGACAAATAACGTTTAACCAATCCGGCTAAGCGCTTACCCATTTTTTCAGCAGAAGTACGCTTCTCACCGAGCAAAGTAAATACTTCGTGATGTAGATTATGGCTTTGCTGGTATTGAAGATCTGGATAGGTTGGCTGGCCTGCTTGAGCATCAGTTGTTGTAGGTGTGTTTTTAAGTTGGTGAGTGACGATGGCATAACAGCTATTACCTTCACCGACACCTTGTAGCTTATTAGACTGAGTAGTTATAAGTCCATCATAAATACCTGCTTCGATGAGGGCTGCTTTGCTGCTGGCAAGCTCACGAGTACAGATATCATAATCGAGATTAAGGATGCTGGCACTCAGCTCAATGTGCAGTAGTTTGTCACGCTCAGTTAGCTCAAAAGCTGCAGTATCGGCACGGCGCATAAAGGGGCTTATGGTAGCGGTTATCACTCCGCCACCGACCGGCGCAAAACCTGCTTGTAATAATTGGATATCGACTTGCATGCCTAATTTAGCCAATGCTGGCAAGAATGCTTGGGTCAAAAAATCGGTAGTCGGTGCCAACGGATTATGAGTACCCCCTTTGATAGTGACGGTCGATTTTGCGCTACTATCGCTATTGGCGAACAATAGAGCCGGGAGTAAGGTTTGTAGGACTAAGGTGGTGCTACCTGCCGAACCAATATCGAACTGATAGTTGCCCGCCTTGACAGCATTAGGCGTAAAGCTAAAAGCCGTACTGCCTAAATGCGCACCTGTCACTTTGGCATCTGATATCTGTTGCGAGGCTTGCAGACATACTAAATGCTGACGCATCAAACCAGATTTGGCGCGACCTGCGCGAATATGAGTAATCTCAATAGGTATGCCTGTCAGCATGGATAGCGATAGGGCAGTACGGATAATTTGTCCACCGCCTTCACCTGTGCTACCGTCGATTTTTAGGGTGTTGATTTTGGGTATTGACATAAAAATGATTCTTCTGAAAAATGTTATAAAGGCCAATGGTTAATGCAAGCCTAGCCACTCAATAAATACTGTTCTGTGTTTACTCACTACTAAATAATAATGCCAACTGAGACCTACCTCAAAAGGAGGATACATCGTATATTCAGTTATTCTCGTAATTTCACCTAAAGTTTCAATAAACGCTTTAGCTAAAAAATTTCTGAAAACTTCTACGCGGTCATTAGCGAAGATAAATAGCTGACTTTTCTTATCAAATTCACTGACAATGAACCGTGCGTCGTAAGATATCATCTTATTAATGAGTTGCTCTAGTGAGTCTATAGGAATGCCGCCACCCTGAGAATATCGTGCAATCTGCCAATCTTTTAAGATAATACTTTCTCTTTCGTTGATGTCATAACAGTCGGAGTAAAAGTCTAAGTAAGCAGACTTTAGGGACTCTTCGTCAGTTAAATTAGTATCGTTAACGCTGAATACTGTCAATTCTATCCATGAACAGTCTTTATCACTAATTTCAGAGTGAATAGCTATGCTATCTAACACTCCAGATAAGTAGTCTAAATTTTTCATAGTAAGCGCCTGATAAATAAATTGAAAACGACTGTCAGTGTCTGGTAGTAAGGTCTAAATAGTACTTTGTGACTAGTGACGTGTACGAGGCATGAGTGGTAAAAGATACGTCTGCCCGCAACGTGTAGCAGCCACTGCAGTATATTTTCAACCCCCTGCTGTGGAGATGTGGGGTCTGACACTCGCTCAGTCGTTTCCAAGGAGGTAGTCTATATACTTAAAATAGGCATATAGAAAATTCTAAGATATAAAGTTTAAAATAGTGGTTGAATAGCTGAGAGTAGGCTGGGTTTTTAACCCAGCTTCAAGGCTCTGCAAGATTAAAATGTGGGGTTAAAAAACCAACCTACGACAACTCTCAACGTTATTCAATAAGGTCAATCTGCCAGTTATTGGCTTGAATGACAATATTAATCTTACGTAACTTCATGGCGATATCATCGGCTTGCTTTTGCAAACTGGCGACTGATATCATCACATGCCATTTGATCTCACGAGGGCTATAACGATCCGCCTCAGTCTGTGTCGCTTCTATTGCCTCAATCAATAGCTTATGGCGCAGCTCTAAAGTATCACGCTCAACCAGTAGCGTTAGCATCGACTGACCTTTATCAGTCTGTGCTACCGCATTAGTACGATGAATCCGCTCAATTAACGCGGTTAATTCAGTAATAATTTGGCTGGCATCAATCATTAGCTCGTTTGGATCCTCAGATGGTGTATCACCTTCTTGAACTTTGACATTGGCCTTGATACGACCTTTTAGCTGGGCCAGCTTCTTTTGCATATCGCTACGGATAAGTAGGGCTTCGGCTAGTTTCATTTTGGTTCTCTCTTATTTCTTATAGTCATAATAGACGCATTCTACAAATGCAAAATTGTCATTATTGTAGTTATTAATTTGAATAACTTTTCTTTCTTCTGGAGGATCATGAGACATATAACCCTGAGCAATATGTGTATCTACTTGATAACCAGCGTTTACCAAGTCCTTAATGATTTGAAGTAGCCATTTAGTATTAGAGACATTCATATCACTAGGTTCTTCTTCATACCACTTCTGTAATTGCTCAAAGCTTAACTCTTTTTCTATATCATACTCGAAAGTACGAAAGAAACAGCTACAACAACCTGGCGCACCTGTTGCTAAACGATATTTATGCTCATACTTTAAGTTGTCCTTATTCAGCTCTTCGGTAATTTGCTCAAAAAAGGATTCTAATGAATTAAGAGTTGTTAAATCCGTTGGTGAGTCTGTACTTAAGCTTAGTTCGTAACACATGCCTTTGCCCTTAAGTTTTAGTTGTTTTAAAATATCGTGGACATGACTGGGTGAGAAGCACTGCTTCGTAAAACACGTATCAATACAGTAACTGCCGTTTTAGTTAAATAGAGAGTAATCAATTTCGAAACTTATCTTGTCTAATTTCATTGTTTTATATCCTATTTTTAACTTGGTATGAAATATCGTAGGTTGGTGTGGAGCTTGCGACACCCAACGATTTAATTTGATAATTTGTTGGGTCTCATTCCTCGACACCAAACTACGTAAGACACGGCAGTTATGCTCTTGCCGAGGGAAGAGGCGCGAACATAACTCTTGAAGAAAGAAAAATTATGAAAAGCATATTTACCAGCGTTTAAAGAACTCCAATGTTGAGGCTATGCTTTTTAATCTTTTGCTTTTTTCAGCTAAGCACATAGCCTCTAATAATATTACGCCTAGCCTTTAACACAAACCACCTGCCGCAAGGTATGTACTATTTCTACCAAATCACGTTGAGCGTGCATCACATCATCGATATTCTTATACGCCGCTGGGATTTCATCAATTACTGAGGCATCTTTACGGCATTCAACGCCTTCAGTTTGCGCGATTTGGTCCGCTACCGTGAATTGCTTTTTCGCTTGGGTGCGTGACATAACCCGACCGGCACCGTGTGAGCAAGAGCAGAACGACTCCTCGTTACCTTTACCTTTGACAATAAAAGATTTGGCTCCCATCGAGCCGGGAATGATACCGTACTCACCAATGCGAGCACGAACTGCGCCTTTACGAGTGACAAAAACCGATTCGCCATAATGCTCTTCTTTTTCCACATAGTTGTGGTGACAGTTCACCGCTTTTACCGCTGCATCAAAAGGCTTAGTAATGATTTGACGGAGTGCTTTGATAGCATTTTCCATCATGATTTCACGATTTTTGAAAGCAAAACGCTGCGCCCAACCCACCGCAAACCAGTAATCATCAAAGTGCTCTGTGCCCTCGCTAAAATACGCCAAGTCCTTATCTGGCAAATTGATAAACCACTTACGCATATCCTCACGCGCCAACTCGATAAAGTAGCGACCAATAGCGTTACCTACGCCACGTGAACCTGAGTGCAGCATAATCCACACCTGATTAGTCTCATCCAAGCACACCTCGACAAAGTGGTTACCCGTACCTAGCGTTCCCAAATGCTTAAGGTTATTAGTGTTCTTTAGCCGTGGGTGCTTTTGGCATAGATAGTTGAAGTCATCAGCTAGCGTTCCCCAACCCTTCAATACCGTATCGTCAGGATTGGTCCAAGAGCCTGTATCACGGCGACCTCTTGGCGTCCTTCCATGTGGAATAGCTTTTTCCAATTCTGTACGTAGAGCATACAAGTTATCGGGCAAATCATTGGCGGTCAGCGTGGTTTGCACTGCCATCATGCCACAACCGATATCGACACCAACCGCCGCTGGAATGATGGCTTCCTTGGTCGGAATTACACTACCGATAGTGGCGCCCATACCCAAATGCACATCAGGCATCACCGCCATCCATTTATAGATAAATGGCATTTTTGAAGTATTGATCAGCTGCTCGCGCGCTTGGTCTTCGACAGGCACACCTTGCGTCCATAGACGAATCGGTGTTCCACCTTCTTGTATTACATTATGGTTAGACGGTTGCATGAGTTTGCTCCTTAGCTTTTAAAATAAATTTATGAATGAATAGTCTTACTTTATATAGTGCTAAAGCTGTGCCAAGTTTTATATATTTTCTATATTAATTTATAAGTTATTGATTTAGTTAAAATAAATATTTATCAATTAGATCGAAATAAGTTAGGCTAAATTTATATAAAATTAAAATGTTAGATATATTTCTATAATGATAGAATTCTATATAATATACTATCATCGTAGGCTGGGTTTTTAACCCAGTATTTATACTTTGCAACGCTCTAACGCTGAGCTAAAAGCCCGGCCTACGCAAACTATCGTGAGTTAGCTACGAACTAGAACATCAATTAAAACAATTGATTGTAAATATCAAAACTCGGAACAAAAAACTATGTCTAACAAAACCGCCGTCATCGGCTTCCTCGGAACCACGCTAGACAATGGCTTTAATGACAAACGTTGGCAGCGTTGGCGGCCGACGGTCAGCTTAGCTCTGCATGATGATTTGCTCGTTGATGAGTTGCATATTCTTTATAGCAAACGTGATAAGCGACTATTTAAGATAGTTGTCGATGACGTGGCAAGAGTCAGCCCGCAAACGCAAGTTATTGGCCATCATGTGACGCTATCAAGTCCATGGGATTTTGCTGATGTTTATGCTGAGCTTTATGACTTTGTAGCGAGCTTCGATTTTAATGCGCAGACTGATTATCTGCTGCATCTAACCACCGGCACTCACGTGGCACAGATTTGCTGGTTCTTGCTAGTAGAAGCGGGATTTATCCCCGCTAACTTTATTCAAACATCCCCTTGCCCTAGGCCAGATCAAGCTGATCCGCAAGGTCGTTATCAAGTTATTGATTTGGATGTGTCGCGCTATGATAGTTTACGTGCCCGCTTTGAGGCTGAAAAAGCGCAACATTGGCAGACCCTACAAGCCAATCTAGTGACCCAAAATGCCGCTTATCAGCAACTGATTTCTAATATCGAAAAGGTGGCGACTCGTTCCACCGCACCGATACTATTAATGGGGGCCACAGGGGCCGGTAAGTCGCAGCTGGCGAGCCAAATCTATGCGATCAAAAAAGCCAAGTCCGATAACGCTACTCAAAGTAAATATGCCCTTGATAACTTCGTTGAAGTTAACTGTGCCACTTTGCGCGGTGATACCGCAATGAGTGTGTTATTCGGTCATGTCAAGGGCGCCTTCACTGGTGCAGCAGCAAACCGAGAAGGGTTGCTTAAGTCAGCGGATGGCGGCTTATTATTCTTAGATGAGATTGGCGAGTTGGGCTTAGATGAGCAGGCAATGCTGTTAACGGCCTTAGAGGAGCAGCGCTTTTATCCACTCGGTAGCGATACATCGATTGAGGTTTCATTTCAGCTGATGGCAGGGACGAACAAGGACTTACGCCAAGCGGTTACTAACGGAGAGTTCCGAGCAGATTTATTTGCACGGCTTAATACTTGGACGTTTTTTTTACCGTCACTCAAAGATAGATTAGAAGATTTGCCTGCCAATATTGATTATGAGCTGGCACGTTTAGGTAGCGAGCAGCAGCAGCAATATCGCTTTGAGCCGAATGCACGGCAGAGGTATGAAGACTTTGCAATGAGTAGTGAGGCCACATGGCAAGGCAATTTTCGAGATTTGACTGCTAGTATGATTCGCTTAACCACGCTGGCTGATAGTAAAGTTATCAGAGTAGTTGATGTGCAAGCTGAGATTGAGCGCTTAACTGAGCTGTGGTCATCATCGGCAGTCATACAATCTAAAAATAGCCTAAGTAATACTAAGTCTGAAAGTAGATTCGATAGTGATGTAATGGAACAAAATAGCGATAAAGTTTTGGCCCAATACCTTGATGAAGAAATGCTGGCTACGATTGACCCCTTTGAGGCGATACAGTTGGCCTATGTGATCGAGGTTTGTATTAGCCACAAAAATCAAGCAATAGCAGGGCGTTATCTTTATGCTAATTCGCGAGATAAGCTAAAAAGTCCTAATGATAGTGACCGTTTACGCAAATATTTAATGAAGTTTGGATTAAAGTTTGATGAGTTGGGTTAAGGTTTTATAGCTTTTTTGCTGATGCAATACTGAAATAAAAAGGAATTTAGGTATGAAAGGTATCAAGTTATTAATGCTATTAGCGCTGAGTTATAGCCATTTTTCTTATGCTAGTATGGAAGTTGAGTATTGTAAATATCCACCCTTTGAGTCCAATCGATATACTATCAAACTTTGTATGCAAGACGGTATGTCCGTCGTTGAACGTGTTCCATATTGGGGAGCAGTAGATATAAATGGTGTTGAAGTTATTCCAACTCAATACGATTTGATTGATTCGTTTTCAGAGGGTTTAGCAATAGTACATGACTTTGAGACTGGAAAAAAAGCTTATATTAATAACAAAGGTGAATTTATCACTGATTATATATTTGATAATGCAACCGATTTTTCTGAAGGCTTAGGAGCTGTATATAAAGGGGATCAGCAAGTATTATTTGCTCCTGGCAGCGGAGTCTCTGGTTTTATTAATGCTCAAGGTAAACTACAAATTCCTATGGTGTACCAATTTGCGTTTAGTTTTAAACAAGGATTTGCACCAGTCATACGTGATGGCAAACAGGGTATGATTGACAAAAATAATAATATTCATATACCTTTTATTTATGAAAGTTTAGGGCATTATGATAGCGGTAGAGTAGCTGCAGAAATTAAGGGTAAATCTGGTTATTTGGATTTAGCAGGCAAAGTTGCTATACCATTTATTTACGATCAAGCTAATGACTTTCAAGATGGTGTAGCTATCGTAAAACACCACAATAAATACGCCTTAATTGATACTGCTGGTAAGCCGATTACAGACTTTATTTATGACGAGATAGAAAAGTTTTTTGAAGGTGTTGCTAGGGTAGAGGTTGATGGTAAATACGGTTTTATTAATGCAGTAGGCAAGCTGATTATTCCGATTGAATATGAAGGCGCAAGTATCTCTTTTGAAGGCCTGATCGCCGTTGAGAAAGATGATAAATGGGGTAGCATTGATCAGGATGGACAATTGGTTATTCCTTATCAGTATGATAGCTCTTTCAAGTTTTATTCTGGAAAAGCCTCCGTTAATATCGATAATGACTATTTTTACATAGACCGTGCTGGTAATCGATTGAACTAATAAGTTTGAATTCTCTATAAAAAAGAAACTAAGACGTTATCTGTCTTACCCGAGCTATGGTTACAAAATTACTTGTAATGCTATTTATAAAAATAGCAAAAACTTATAAACCGTAATTATATTCTCAACTTAACCCTACCCAAAGCGCAGCCAATTTATGAACAACTCTGCTAATTTTACCCCGAATGATGACGACGTATTTGGTCGTATTGCCAACCGCTATGATAGCCTGTGTGACTTATTTATTGTCTTCTATAAATAATTAAAACCAGTATTAAACCCCAGCGCCAATCTGCTCAGCCAGCGTTTGTAGTTTGGGTACAATTATTGCTGCATATTGCTCTGCATTCCAGTTTGATCTAGGCACACTAGCATTCAATGAATAGCCATAATGTCCTGTGGTCACATCAAAAACCCCAACCGCTACCGCTAAAATATCTGCTGAATATTCACCGTCAGAGAGAGTGTAGCCGTGGCTTTGGTAATATTGCGCTGAGTCTAGTAAAGTCGTTGTTGCATCAAGATAATCCGCTGCACTAAGTCGATCTTGCAAATTACTATCAATAATCTTCTGTCTAGTAGGCGAGCTTACCGCATAAAAAGCTCTACCAATGGCGGTATCTGCAATAGGTACCGCCGAGCCCACTTGTAAGTTTACCGAGAGCCGAGCTGGGCTACGACAACAAGCCAAATAGCGCATCTCTCCTTCGATCTCTGTCGCTAAATTTACGGATACTTCATGGTCTAGCGCGAACTGACGTAACAGCGGTTGTGCAAAGGCTACTAAGTCATGCTGGCTCCAAGCCGTAGCACTCAAACGAATGGCGCTACTACCTAGCTGATATTGTCCCTGTATGGTCGTACGCAAGAATCCAAGGGTAGTCAAAGTATAGATTAGCCGTGTCACGGTAGCTTTGGGTAGCTGCGTCATCTGACATAACTGCTGATGGCTGAGCTGTTCATGCTGCTCAAACGCTGCTAATAGCGTCAATCCACGTCCAAGCGCTGTGACGAACTGTCGATCATCAACAGCTTTACTTTGTATAAGCTGGTTAGTCATCCGCTCTAATAAAGCGGTAGGCGCAGTAGTGTTTTTTATCATTATATAGCCATAGTTATCGATAAGGGTTTACAGCAGTCTATAATTCTGCTTAAATGGTTTCATAATATGAAACTAAGTTTCGCACAGTGGAACTGATAAATCAAGTCACTTGTTCTTGATATTTTCAGCTTAAGATTGTAGGCCTACTAGTTACAATCTCAAAGCGGACAGTTGCACACTAAAACCCTTACACCAGCACATCGAGCAAACCAGGAGCATGACATGACAGAACCTACTAGCCTACGTACCAATAGCAGCCCAAGTTTTGATTGGGAAGATCC
The DNA here is from genome assembly GCF_019279065.1 of Psychrobacter sp. BF1. Taxonomy (NCBI): domain Bacteria; kingdom Pseudomonadati; phylum Pseudomonadota; class Gammaproteobacteria; order Moraxellales; family Moraxellaceae; genus Psychrobacter; species Psychrobacter sp. BF1. The sequence continues at coordinate 179,600 of NZ_JAGYWV010000007.1, read as the reverse complement.
TTTTTTATTGCGTGATCAGCTCACTGAAGAAGAACGCATGGTTACTGATACAGCGCATCAGTTTTTTCAAAAAGAGCTGATGCCTAATATCGTTACAGCCAACCGTAATGAGCATTTTGATCGCAATATTATGCGTCAAATGGGTGAAATGGGTCTGCTAGGCGTGACTATTGAAGGTTACGACTGTGCGGGTCTATCTAGTGTCGCTTACGGTCTGCTGGCCAAAGAAATCGAAGCGGTCGATTCAGGCTATCGCTCAGCGATGAGTGTGCAGTCAAGTCTAGTGATGCATCCTATCCATGAATACGGTACTGAGGAACAAAGAGAAAGGTTCTTACCTAAACTGGCCTCTGGTGAGTACGTAGGCTGTTTCGGTTTAACAGAACCAGACTCCGGCTCAGATCCTGCTTCTATGTCGACGCGCGCGCGCAAAGTCGCTGGCGGTTATGAGATGACTGGTAGCAAGATGTGGATTACCAACAGCCCTATCGCTGATGTTTTTGTCGTCTGGGCTAAGGATGACGAAGGTATCATTCGTGGCTTTATATTAGAAAAAGGGATGAAAGGCTTATCGGCACCCAAAATTGAAGGTAAGTTCTCGCTACGTGCTTCGGTTACTGGTGAGATTGTGATGGACAAAGTATTCGTCCCTGAAGCTAATGCTTTCCCAGACATACGGGGCCTCAAAGGTCCTTTTGGTTGCTTAAATAAAGCTCGTTATGGTATCGCTTGGGGCTCAATGGGGGCGGCTGAATTCTGTTGGAAAGCCTCACGTCAATATACCTTAGATCGCAAGCAGTTCGGTCGTCCGCTAGCAGCGACTCAGCTGATACAACTTAAGCTTGCCAATATGCAAACGGAGATCACTCTTGGTCTGCAAGCGGCTCTACGTGTTGGTCGCTTGATGGATGAGCATAACGCGGCGCCGGAGATGATATCGCTTATTAAACGCAATAACTGTGGTAAAGCGCTGGAGATTGCGCGAGTCGCTCGTGATATGCATGGAGGTAACGGTATCTCTGATGAGTATCATATCATCCGTCATGTCATGAACTTAGAGGCGGTAAATACTTATGAAGGGACTCATGATATCCATGCGCTCATCTTAGGTCGGGCGCAGACAGGTATTCAAGCGTTTTACTAACCTAAGCATTTGACTAATATCTTTAGCCTGTGCAAATTAGAGTGCTTATATAAGTACCTATAACCTACGTACGCTACTGTTAAGCTTTTTATATAGCATGCAGTAACGTACGTTTTTTATAGGTTAGTAACTAATCAATGGCTCATGGCTAGTGATTAGCAGCTAGTGATTGGCGACAACTGCTATTTAGCAAAAATAATAAATGTTTTAGGCAAGGAGCTATTAAAACATAGGAGATTGTGATGACTACTGACCATGATAATGAGGCAACAAAAGGCGCTCTGTACGGTATAAAAGTACTAGATCTATCCAGAGTATTAGCGGGGCCATCTTGTACTCAAGTTTTGGCAGATTTAGGGGCAGAAGTAATAAAAGTTGAGCGACCAGGTATTGGTGATGAAACTCGGCACTGGGCACCACCAGCCTTTAGTGATGAGACCTCAGCTTATTATGCCACTATCAACCGCAATAAAAAATCACTCACCGTCGACATTACGACCCCAGCTGGGCAGGCTATTATTAAGCAGCTTATCGCCGACAGTGACATTTTAGTAGAGAACTTCAAAGTTGGCGGTCTAAAGAAATACGGTCTAGATTACGCCAGTCTAAAACCGTCAAACCCACGCTTAATCTACGCCTCCTTGACGGGCTTTGGTCAGACTGGCCCTGATGCTAAGCTGCCAGGTTATGACTATATTATCCAAGGTCTATCAGGGTTGATGAGTATCACTGGACCGAGCGCTGGCGAGCCGCATAAAGTAGGAGTGGCAGTGGTGGATTTATTCGCCGGCTTGCAGCTGACTATCGGTATTCAAGCAGCGCTATTGGCTAGGCAGCGTAGTGGACGCGGACAGCATGTCGATGTGGCCCTTCTAGATAGTGCGCTGGCGATGCTGGCCAACGTCGGTATGAATCATCTAGCCTCAAACAAAGTACCCCCTAGATTGGGTAATCAGCATCCCAATATCGTCCCTTATCAAGTGTTCGAAGCTGAGGGTGATCAGCACTTTATCTTAGCTTGTGGTAACGATCAGCAGTTCGTTAAGTTGTGCGCTATGTTACAAGTTGATTGGGATCAAGATCCTCGCTTTACCACTAATCCTGCCCGAGTAGCAAACCGTGAAATATTGTCTGCTTGGTTAAGCGAAAAATTTGCTCAACAGTCACGTACGCATTGGCTGCGACTATTGGCAGAGACAGGAGTGCCTGCTGGGGCGATTCACAATGTCGCTGAGGCTTTAGCGATGCCGCAAGCGCAAGCTCGGGAAATGGTGGTTGATTTCAAGGCTCATAATAGCCCTGTGAGAGTCTTAGGTAATCCTATTAAACTCTCAGAGTCGCCAGTCAGTTATCGATCGCCGCCTCCACGCTTAAGCGAGCATACTGACAGTACCCTTGCTAGTCTTGGTTATGATAGTGAAATGATTGCTAAGCTTAAAGCCGATGGTATTGTTTAAATTTGGTTTTGCACTTAGTGTTGAGTGCTGTGTTGAACACAGCCTCAAATGTAAGGTTTAACAAAGTTTTAAAGGCGGTTTGTCAGCTTAGCATACAGGTTATGATTAATGAGTAGGGTTGAAGCCCAAACGCTGCTCTATCTGCTCAGCCAGTTCGATAAGTACTGCGCTGACTTCGCTACGATTGGCCTCATACTCAGCTTGCAAAAAACTAACCGCCATACCGGCAATAGCATGACCTGATGCGTTACGAATATAAGTACCTAAGCAATACATACCCTCGCGTAGCTGACCATCATCGAGTGAGATACGGCTTTGGTGAATAGCGGTAAGCTCAGAGGCTAAAGTAGCAAAATTAGTGACACCGCTGGGGGTCAGAGATTTAGGAAATATGCCGTCGTATAGCGACTCTATAGTTTGTAGCGGTAGAGTTGACAGCATCGCTTTACCAGTAGCAGAGAATACCGCTGGTACCCGCACACCAGCACGAAAGGTAAAGCCAAGCGGAGCGGGCGCTTCATGACAGGCCAAAAACACCACTTCACCTAGATCCAGTTTAGATAAGGTGACCGTATGTTGCAGAAGAATCGGGTACTGAACAATAAGGTCTTTGAACAGTTGGATAACCCCTTGTTGCTGCTCATATTTGCCTGCCCAGTACATCAAGTAAGAGCCTAAATAAAAGCGATTATCGATGTCCTTATAGATGACATGTTTAGTAAGTAAGCTTTGCAAAATATTATGAGTTGAGCTGCGAGGCAATTCGAGCTCTTTTGCAATATGAGCCGCTGTTAAAGGTTGGGTACTATCGGTAATTAAATCTAGAATCTGAAAGGTTTTATCCAAGGCCGGAACAGCAGTGGTGCTCATAAGGAACCTACAATAGTCATTGAATTTAAAAAGGTATCAAAATTAAGCGATAAATTAGCACAAAGTTGATAATAAGGGTTGCAAATATATGTCCATCGTTCTTATAATGATGTTCCATATATAGAACAGGTGTTCAGCATACTGAACATTGTAAAGCGATTATGATAAATAAGCTACCAGTTATCCTTAGTTTATTAAATCATAACTTATTTTTATAAAGGTTAATTAATAAGCTTTACCTTTAGGCTTAACGACAAGGAGCGTCTCGGTGTCAAATACATCAGAAAATACAACTTTGAATTTATCTAACCCAAGTTTACTCAAGCAACAATGCTTTATCAAAGATGGTTGGCATAAGGCCAGTGACGATGCCACTATTGAAGTCACCAATCCGTTCAGTGGCGATGTTATCGGTACTATTCCAAGCCTGACCGCACAGGACGTCAATGACGCTGTGGCTTACTCCCATGACGTACAAGTAATGTGGGCAGCTAAAACCGCACAAGAGCGCTCAGTGTTACTACAGAAGTGGGCTGATCTCATCGATGAGAATTGCGAGGACCTAGCGATCATCATGACGGTTGAGCAAGGCAAACCTATAGGTGAATCTCGTGGTGAGATCGGCTATGCCAACAGCTTTATTCGCTGGTTCGCTGAAGAAGGCAAACGGGTTTATGGCGATGTCATCCCCTCTAGCAAAGCAGAATTGCGCTATGTCATCTTAAAGCAGCCGGTTGGTGTTTGTGCGGCGATTACTCCTTGGAACTTCCCAGCAGCGATGATCACTCGCAAAGCGGCTCCTGCTCTTGCAGCGGGTTGTACGATGATTATCAAGCCCGCTACCGAAACTCCTTTTTCAGCGCTAGCCATGGTGGCTTTAGCTGAGCAAGCAGGCATTCCAGCCGGCGTTATCCAAGTGGTTACTGGCAAATCCTCAGTCATCGGTGAAATCCTAACGGGCGACGCTCGCATCCATAAACTGTCTTTCACTGGATCAACCGAAGTCGGTCGTACCTTGATGGCTCAGTGCGCGCCTACTATCAAAAAGCTGTCGTTAGAACTTGGCGGTAATGCCCCGTTTATCGTCTTCGAAGATGCTAATTTAGAAAAAGCCGCTGATGGCCTGATTGCTTCTAAGTATCGCAATGCCGGTCAGACTTGTGTCTGTGCCAACCGCGTCTATGTGCAAGACACTATTAAAGATGAGTTTTTAGCTATCTTTGTCAAAAAAGTTGCCGAGTTAAAAGTTGGTAATGGTCTGGACGAAGGGGTGACTGTAGGGCCTTTAATCAATGAAAAAGCGCTACAAAAGGTGCAAGCATTACTCAAGGATGCTTTAGATAAAGGTGCAAAATTAGTTACGGGTGGCGATAAGAATCCAGCGTCGGAATTAAGCTTTAATCCGACAGTCATTACCGATATCAGCGCTGACATGGATATCGCTAGTGAAGAGATATTTGGTCCTATCGCTTCTATCTTTATTTTCTCCAGTGAAAAAGAAGTTATCGATGCCGCCAACGATACGATTTATGGTTTAGCCGCTTATTTTTATACTAGCGACTATGCTCGTGCTTGGCGTGTTACTGAAGGCTTAGAGTACGGTATGGTTGGTCATAATACTGGGATGATCTCTACCGAAGTCGCACCATTTGGCGGTGTCAAGCAATCTGGCTTTGGTCGTGAAGGCTCAAAATATGGCATCGAAGAATATGTTGTGACTAAATATTGGTGTTCAGACATCAGCTAGTTTTATCCGCTCAGCTTAGCGGTTAGTTTTTTAGGCGGCTGAGCGCTAGGTATTACTTTAGATATTAAAATGTATAAAATAAATAGCCATTAACTTTATAACTCTTATATTAAAAACATAGAAAAAGGACCTTCTCATGACTACTACTAAAGCAACCAATAAATCATTACTTGAGCGCCGCAAAGCGATACTACCCACTGGACTTGGGGTAGCTTTTCCGATCTTTGCCGCTCATGCCAAAAACTCAGAAGTTTGGGATGTAGAAGGCAATCGTTATATCGACTTTGTTGGTGGTATATCAGTACTTAACACTGGTCATAGCCATCCTAAAATCACCCAGCGTGTCCATGAGCAGCTAGATAAATTTACTCATACCGCAGCACAGATGATCAACTATGAGTGCTATGTCGAGCTTGCAGAAAAACTTTGTGAAAAAGCGCCGATTAGCGGTGATAAAAAAGCCTTGTTCCTAACCACAGGCGCCGAGGCGGTTGAAAACTGTATTAAGATTGCTCGTGCTAAAACAGGTCGCCCTGGCATTATCTCTTTCGTCGGTGGCTGGCATGGTCGTACATTGATGTGCATGGGCTTGACTGGTAAAGTTATCCCGTACAAAAAAGACTTTGGCCCTATGCCGGGATCTATTTTTCATGCGCTATTTCCTTGTGAAGAGCAAAACGTAACTGAGGCGCAAGCGCTACATAGCATCGAGATGATATTTCAGGCATCCATTGATCCAAGTGAAGTGGCGGCAATGATTATTGAGCCCGTACAAGGCGAGGGTGGTTTCCATCAAGTGACCCCTTCATTTGCTAAAGCTTTGCGCGCTATTTGTGATGAGCATGGCATTGTGTTGATTTTTGATGAAGTGCAGTGTGGTTTTGCTAGAACCGGTACTTTATTTGCCACTGAGCAATTAGGTGTTGAGCCTGATCTGATGACTTGTGCCAAAAGCTTAGCGGGTGGTTATCCGATCTCCGCTGTCATTGGTCGCAAGGATATTATGGATGCTCCGCAAACAGGTGGCCTAGGCGGTACTTATTCTGGTAACCCTTTAGCTTGTGTGGCGGCTTTAGCGGTTATGGAAGTGATCGAAGAGGAAAACTTACTGGCACGTAGTATTGAGATTGGTGACAAGATTGCCGCCTTCTTAAGCGATATGCAACTGAGCAAAATTGGCCATATTCGTCATAAAGGCGCGATGTTAGCTTTTGAATTAATCGATAGCGAGGGTAACCCAGATGCTGCTGCGACTGCTAGTCTAAAAGCCAAAGCTTTTGAGCATGGTTTGTTACTAGCATCGTGCGGTATGCATGGCAATGCGATCCGTGTCATGGTGCCGTTAACTGTTGAAGACGAAGTACTGCAAGAAGGTCTTGATATCATCAAAACTTTATTGACTGCTTAATAAACAGTCGCTGATAAGTGATGAGGTTGAATAAGTCAGACTTTAAGCAAGGCAACTCAAAGTAGAATTTTAGATCAGATAGTGATCTAAGTTAAACCACGGCGCCTTGCACGACAAGACGCCGTTGTTGTTTGTAGAATTGCTATTTCACTATCGTTTGAAGCAATTAAAAAGATCGTAAATTATTTAATAATCGCTGTGAAGTAACTGGATTCAATCGATAAAGTCTTAAATAGCTACAGACTGAATCTATTAAGGATGATACCAAGACAAGGAGTAAGTTTATGTCTGGATTTAAAAAATCGCTGGGGATGTTCGATATTATTGCCTTAGCCTTTGGCGCTATGGTTGGGTGGGGCTGGGTAGTTCTAGCAGGGGGTTGGATTATTGCCGCCGGAACTTGGGGGGCGATGTTAGCGTTCTTATTAGGCGGTATGGCGGTGATCTTAATCGGTGTTACGTATGCTGAGTTGGCCGCATCTATGCCAGTTACTGGTGGTGAGCACACTTATACCCATCGAGCTTTAGGGGTCAATGTGTCCTTTATTTGCTCTTGGAGTATTCTGTTCGGTTACTTCTCCGTAGTGGCCTTTGAGGCGGTTGCGCTACCGACAGTAGTAGAATACTTCATCCCTAATTATAACCAAGGCTATCTATGGACCATTGCTGGTTGGGATGTCTATGCCACTTGGGTGGCAGTAGGTATGCTCGGCTCAGTCATTGTCACTTGGTTGAATATACGCGGCATGGAAGTGAGTGCTTGGTTCCAAAAAACAGCAGTAGTAGGTATTTTATTCGTAGGTATTTTACTATTTATTGGTGCCATATTATATAACCCTGCTAACTCGACGGCTGTACAAGCCCCTGCATTTATTGGTGGTGCTGCTGGGGTAATGGCGGTTATTGTCATGGTGCCATTTATGTTTGTGGGCTTCGATGTGATTCCACAAGCCGCTGAAGAGATTGATCTAACTCGACCTAATATTGGTAAGTTTTTGATTATCTCAATAGTTATCGCTGTGCTATGGTACGTTGCGGTTGCTTGGAGCGTTGGTACAACGCTACCGCTAATACAAGCAGAAAACTCTACTTTGGCTACTGCAGATGCCATGACCAACGCTTGGAGTGGTAAATGGGCTGGGATTTTATTAGTGATTGGTGGGGTACTTGGTATTCTATCTAGTTGGAATGCCTTTTTAATTGGTGGTAGCCGCTTGCTTTATGCGATGTCAAAAGCACACATGCTGCCAGCATTTTTAGGTAAGCTACATCCAAAGTACAATACCCCAATGAATGCTATTTTATTGATAGGTGGCTTGGCTACGCTAGCACCCTTGTTCGGTCGTAAAATGCTAGTATGGATCGTCGATGCCGGTGGCTTTGGTATTGTCATAGCTTATACTTGTGTCGCTATCTCCTTCTTAGTATTGCGCTACCGTGAACCTGATATGGTCCGTCCCTTTAGAATACCAGCGGGTAAGTTAGTAGGGGTAATCACTATTATTTTAGGTCTTTGTCTATTGGTGTTGTACATGCCAGGCATGCCCTCGGCGCTTATCGCCATTGAATGGTGGATATTCTTAGGCTGGACAGTACTAGGTATCGTTTTGTATAGCTATGCAAGAATCAAGTATCCGGGTATTAGTGAAGCCATTATGAATGAGGAATTACGTGAATTAAAAATTGTTAATCAATTATGGCTAAAGGAAAATCCGCCTAAAAAATAAGCAGATTTAATCAACAGCTATCAATAACTTAATACTAAAAAAGCCTAGCGTCAATTCGATACGCTAGGCTTTTTTTATGTTATCTGTCTTATCTTAAAAGAATGTGACCTTATCAAGATAAGCAGAGGTTCGCATTGACCCAGGTTTATGCTGTGGTTTTATTGCGTATGAGTTTGTAATTTAAAAACTCAGTAATACCAAGAGTACCTAGCTCTCGACCGAATCCTGAGCGCTTGACCCCACCAAAGGGTGTGCTGGCTTCAGTACCAGAAGGCGCATTGATAGTGACCATGCCTACTTCTAACTTGTCAGCAATCTGTGCAGCTAGCTCTGGGCTTTGGGTTTGTACCGAAGCGCCAAGGCCAAAGGGTACGTCGTTTGCAATTTTAATAGCATCATCGATATCCTGAGCTTTATAAATCACTGCCACAGGGCCGAACAACTCCTCACGGTAAACGTCCATGGAATCAGTGACATCTGTGAGTACGGCAGGCTTAAACCAAGCGCCAGGCTTATCAGTTATTTTGCCGCCCTCAACCAATACCGTTGCTCCAGCTTTGACAGCACTGTCCAGCTGCTTTTGTAAGTTATCAGCGGCAGCTTTTGATGACATAGGACCAATAAAGGTTTGCTCATCTAAGGGATCAGCTAAGGTCATGGCATTGACTGCAGCAGTAAAGCCTTTAACGAAATCGTCATAAACGTCGGCAACGACAATCAAGCGCTTAGCGGCATTACAGGCTTGACCAGTATTACCAAAGCGTCCAACGATTGCACCTTGTATCGCCTGCTCAATATCAGCGTCCGCTGTCACAATAAAGGCATCAGAACCACCAAGTTCTAATACGACTTTTTTGAGGGCGCTGCCTGCTTCTTTAGCAACGGCTGCACCAGCACGTTCAGAACCGGTGAGAGAGATGCCTTGCACTCTTTTGTCTTGAATAATGGTGGTGGCTTGCTCATTGGTCGCAAAGATATTGTTGTAAACACCATCAGGTAGGCCGGCGTCTTTGAGAATCTCAACGATAACTTCTGCAGTATTAGGGCATTGCGGCGCATGCTTTAGGATAATAGTATTACCCGCCATGACGTTTGGCGCCACAAAACGAGCAACCTGATAGTGTGGATAATTCCATGGCATAATGCCTAGCAGCGCACCAACGGGATATTTTTCTACCTTAGCCGTACCTTCATCAACTGCGATCTCGCTAGGTGCTAATAGCTGTTCTGCGTTGTCTGCATAATAGCGGTAAATCTCTGCTACTAGGCCGATTTCGCCTTTGGCTTGTGCCACTGGTTTGCCCATTTCAGTAGCAACGATTCGTGCGAGCTCATCTTGACGCTCAACATAAATGTCAGCAACTTTATGTAATAAAGCACTGCGCTCACTAAGCGGCACATGACGCCAGTCTTGATAAGCGGTATCGGCATATTCGATAGCTTGCTGGATATCTTTATCACTAGCGACTGGATAGGTGGCTTGAAGCTCACCAGTGGCTGGGTTATTGACTTGATAATCGCTCATAAAATCTCCTTGGATTAGAATTCATTTTTAGTTATGTTTTAAAGATAGGGACTAAATAACAAACCAACCAATAAATACTTTTACAATGTATTTACTGCTGGCTACTGCTGGGTAATATAAGCAATATTGCTATCATTAAAAATAATTGCTTTAGTCTGTACTCTCACTACCTGATGCTTAGGGAAGATTTTTTCAAGGTGTTCAATCGTTAAGCTGTCATTTATATCAGCGTATTGAGGGGCAATAGTGCTGAGTTCACCGAATAAAAATTGAGATAAAAAAAGCCCAACATCAACATGTTAGGCTTTTTTTAGTTATAGCGATAAAGAGTTATTGTTAATAAGTACACAGCACTTAACGTCTATAGCTTTATTGAGCTGCTATTTATTATCTCTGTGCACTTTTGTCGCAGGCTTCTTTTTTATAATAGAGACAGGATTGTCTTTTGTCAGCTTGTCATTAGATTTGATAGGCTCATTACTGGCAAAACGATCGGATACTTTGCCGCGATTTTTGCTAGCTGACTTTAAGTGTTTTTTTATTCTCATGACTGAGTAAGCATCCGATGTTGCTTGCTCCTCGATCAGTGCTTGATTATATAATCCTTGATAAACGGCTAAGGTTTCTTCGATCATTTCACGCATAGTAAACAGATCAGTCATATTAGGGCGAGTAACACTCTCTAACTGGTTCCTGACGGCTTTACAAAGCGCTTGAGCATTGTGTTTTTTGACTAATCCTTGCGGATACAAAGGCTGTAGTATTTCAGTGAACGCCGCTTGATCCCAGCCAATTACTGGAGTCCCTAAATGTATAGCTTGCAAGGCGTTAATACCGATAGACTCAGGCTGATTGGCTAAAGCCATGACAATATTGGCTGCTGATAGCCATTCGCGCATATCATTACGTTTGCCACCGACATAAGTAATGCGCTCACTCAAGTTCAAAGCATTGCTACGCTGGCGAAAGTCTTCATGCGCCACATCACCCTCTCTATAGTCTTCATCCATAATAATCACATGAATGAGCGGAAACTGCTCCTGCAAATTACCTAAGATATCAATCAGCCATTCTTGACCGTACTCATGACCGATAATCGTCGGAAACACTAGCCACTTTTTATGTTCAAGCTCAGGATATTCAGCAAAGGTGCGACGTATCCAATAGACGGAAGGGTTGTGTCGATAAGGATAGCGACGGGTATCAATACCACGATAAATACGTCTAATAGCTTTACTGCCCATATGCTCACGGCGCAGACCTTTTTTGAGATAATTGGTCACGCTGTCAGAGACGGTGATGATAGTATCGACGTCAAGTAGGGCTTTTGAATATTTATTAATAGGATAAAAACCATACATCGTCGATACTAATTTGGGCGGACGACTAACTCGCGCTCGACGTAGAGCTAAATGTAGTATCCATGCTGGCGTACGCGAGTGCACGTGGATGACGTCAGGGTTATACTGTTCAATCAAATGACGTAAAGGTATGATTTGTAATAACGATATCCAAGACTTTTTATTCATGTGCAATTGGTGATACAAGGTACCGTCGCGCTCAAGACGTTTTACTAACTCATTATCATAGTCAGCGCTGGAGATAATAATAGAAGTATGGCCGTTTTTTACCAAAGCACGACCAAGATGAAAAATACCACGTTCGGATTCATCATGTTTTAGAGACGACAACAAGCGCATAACTATCATAGTAGCAACAACTACTCAGTAAAATATTTAAAGGTTAAAAAGCATGCCAGCTGCTATTGTCAGTTAAAAACTAGCAAAACTCAACCATAACCGCAAACTAGCCTAGAGAAATAAGTTCTTTTGCCAGCAGTTGTAAATACAGCATGGCTATTTATAGTAGCTTATTAATCAAGCTCCCGCATTATTAACGCAGAGCCATTTTAGCCAACACTAACGACGCTTTTGTAGATAGTCGGCATTAGGGAGTATTTGTTTTTCGCTAAGATACTTCCAATAGCGCTGCGGCAAATATTGCTTGTGTAGCCGTGAGTTTTTGCGCTCTTTGATATTAACATTAGTAAAGTAACCTTGCCAAAAGCGCTGATAACGCTGCTCATCAGCACTATGAATGCTGGCCGGATTGCGCAGCACCGCATTATCAAGGTCGGTAATAGTTTGCAATTCGGCCGGGCGAGAGGCTGTACTTTGGCTTTTGTCGTAATAAATACCATAGCCACGGGCTAAGTCATAAATCGCCCAATGTTGATCCTGATAGCGTTGGCGAAAGTGCTCTCCAATCAATGGCAACACATTGAAATCAGGTTCTACTCGAGCAAAATAAATATCATCGGTAGTGTGCTCAAAGCGCACAAAAGCTTCCATACGATGTTTTTCTCGCCCAACTGACTTTACCGTTTGTGCCAATTCCAACACATAAAGATTACCTAAGTCTTGTAAGATGGCGCGCTTAGGATAGTCGATAGCGTATTTGATTACCTGAAATAAGGTAGTGCCGATGTCCATCTTTTCGGATAAAAAGCCCCATAGGACTTGGCGCATACCTGAGCGGCCTAGTAGCTTATTTAATTTGATTAACACTCTTTGAGCTTTTTCATCATCGATAGCCACACTACTAGCGGCACTAATCAATGAGGGGACATAACAATCTTGGGCGGTCAACTGTAAGCTCGGATCGTGCTGAAGTTTATTATCGTACACATAATATACGGCGCTAAGCCAACCCTCAAAGCTTGGCTCATAAAGCACGATACTAGCGGTCAAATGACCTAGCGAATAGCTGTCCTTTGCGATCAGTGCTGACATATTTTCCTCAAGTTGCTATCAATTAAATCGGCTCAGATAGAGGTGATGATTGCCGCACTGTTTAAAATAAAGCTAACTGGCCACTACGCTGATCTTTAAACTTAGTCTGAGTTTGCGCCAATACATACTGACGAAAGTTATCACGAGTCAGATGCGAGAGGTGCTCGTTCTTACCAGTAGTGGCGATAAAGTATTTAGCGCGGTTTACCGCTGCGCCCATTTTCTTTAGATGATATAAAGTTAGCTGATTAAACTTACGGGCTTTTACTATCTTTTTAGCAGTCTTAACCCCAATGCCAGGAATCCGGACGATCATCTCGTAAGAGGCGGTTTGAATATTAACAGGGAAATGCTCACGATGACGAATCGCCCAAGCCAACTTAGGATCACAATCTAGATCTAAAAACGGTGAATCTGGCTCGACAATTTCATGAGCCCCAAAGCCGTAAAAGCGCATTAACCAGTCGGCTTGATAGAGACGGTTTTCACGAATCATCGGTACTGGAGTACCAATTGCTGGCAAGCGGCTGTCAGACAGCATCGGCACATAGCCAGAGTAATAGACGCGTTTGAGATCGTATTGTTTATAAAAGTGACTCGATAGCTGAATAACTTGTAGATCAGTCTCATTACTAGCGCCAACGATCATCTGACTGGTCTGACCAGCTGGGACAAATTTTGGTGCTTTTTTATGAGTTTTACGACTTTCACGGATAGTGATGATTTCTTCTTTCACCGTTTCCATTGGGGCTTTTAGTTGCTCATGTGACTTCTCTGGCGCTAGTAGGGCTAAGCCGGACTTAGTAGGAATTTCGATATTAACGCTCAAGCGATCGGCATACAGGCCCGCTTCTAATAGCAGCTCTTTTGAGGCACCAGGGATAGTCTTTAGATGAATATAGCCATTAAAACGCTCACGAGTACGCAGGATCTTAGCAACCTCGACTAAGCGCTCCATAGTGTAATCACCGCTTTTAAAGATACCGGAGCTGAGAAATAAGCCTTCGATATAGTTACGACGATAAAACTGCATAGTCAAATCGACTACTTCTTCGACGCTAAAAGCGGCACGTATAGTGTCATTGCTCTTACGAGAAGTACAGTAAGCACAGTCATAAATACAATGATTGGTTAATAAAATTTTCAGTAGGCTGACACAGCGACCGTCTTCAGTATAGCTGTGACAAATACCAGTCGCTGAGGCATCACCCAAGCCACCGCCTTGGTTTTTACGCGTGCCAGCAGAGGAGGAGCAAGAAACATCATACTTGGCAGCATCGGCCAAAATGTTCAGCTTGCCTTGTAGTCTTTCATAATTGATGGTTGCCATAAGTAAGGATTTACCACTTAATTAGTAGAAGACTATTTTAGCAAAGTGCTAGGTAAGTCACTGTAATTATTGGATAAACAACAAAACTATACGACAACGGCTGTCGTATGAGACAGCCATTGTGTTAGCCCTAATGATATAGGCGCAGCAGATAACTAGTGTCGTTCATTAACAGGAATACAGCCAAGTAGTCTGTCGCCATAACCGCAGTGTTTTATCTCTACACTTATGGCTTCTAGCTTTATAAACAGCCCTGTAAATAGGCAATAATCAAGGATGCATGGACTCATAAGTGCCAGCCGCTAGCCGTTAACCAGCATCAGATAGAGGGCTGCTAATGACGACATCGTCACCTTCTAATTGCACAGGATAAGTGTCAATCTGGATACTGTCATCATCTAAGCACTGACCAGTAGCCAGATTAAAACGCTGCTTATAAATAGGGGAGGCGACATAAAGTACGGCCTTCTCTACACCTTTATGATCAGTGATAACGGTATCACCAAGTAAACCTCTAGAGAGTACGTTGGCTTGACTAAAAGGATCATAATTATCAACCGCGAACAGCTCTGCTTGCTTAGTACAAAAGATGGCGACCTGTTTGCCATTGATTAGTGCGCAGACACCAGTCTCTGGAATGATATCATGAAGTTTACAAACGGTTTGCTGGGACATTAGATAATCCTTAAAGAGTAAGAGTAAAAGTTAACGACAACGAACGGCAGCCTAAACAAGTTCAATGGTTTTAATCTGGGCTTTTTCAGCCTCAGTTGCTGGGCGAATTTGCTCGCGCTCAGTTACAAACACCACATTATCATCGCCTTTTTCGCTATTGACGAAATGACGGAAACGTTTGAGTTTCTCAGTATCAGTGATAGTCTCTTTCCACTCGCAGACATAGTTATCAATTAACAGCTGCATCTGTGCTTCTAGCTCAGCCGCTATCTCTAAACTGTCGTTGATGATGACGTCTTGCAGATACTCAAGACCGCCCTCTAAGCTCTCTCGCCATTTTGAGGTGCGCTGCAATTTGTCAGCGGTCTTAATGTAGAACATAATGATGCGATCGATATACCGCACTAGGGTTTCAGTATCGAGATCTGTGGCGAACAGCTCGCCATGACGCGGGGTTATACCGCCATTACCACAGACGAATAAATTCCAGCCATTTTCAGTCGCTATCATGCCAAAGTCTTTACTTTGCGCCTCAGCACATTCTCGCATACAGCCAGATACGCCCATTTTTATTTTATGCGGGGAGCGTACCCCTTTATAACGGTCCTCAAGTCTTAATGCTAAGCCGATGCTATCATCGACGCCATAGCGGCACCAGTTATTGCCAATGCAAGACTTTACCGTGCGCAGCGATTTGCCATAAGCATGTCCCGTCTCAAAGCCGGCTTGTACTAGCTCAGTCCAGATATCTGGCAGTTGCTCCAGTCTTGCACCAAACAAGTCGACACGCTGACCACCCGTAATCTTAGTGTATAAGTTATAGTCTTTGGCCACTTGACCCAGCACAATGAGCTTATCAGCAGTAATCTCGCCACCTGGTACGCGCGGTACTACTGAATAGGTGCCATCCTTTTGGATATTACCCAGGTAGTAATCGTTGCTGTCTTGTAGTGGGGCCAACTCAGGTTTGAGCACATAATCATTCCAGCACGAGGCCAAGATAGAGGCAACAGTCGGTTTGCAAATCTCACAGCCGCGGCCACTACCATGCTCAGTCAATAGCGCATCAAAGGTTTTGATCTCATGCACCCGAACTAAGCTGTATAAATCTTGACGCGAGTAAGAAAAATGCTCACATAAGTCATTATTGACTTCAAAGCCTAGGGTCTCTAACTGATAGCCTAAGGTGTCTTTGACCATCGGCGCACAGCCGCCACAGCCTGTAGCAGCACTAGTACAGGCTTTCACGTCCGCTATTGAATAGGCGCCGCCCTCGACCGCTGCGCAGATATCGCCTTTGTTGACGTTATAGCAAGAGCAAATAGTCGCGGTGTCGGGAAGGTTTTCAATACCCATTACCGGCTTTTCAACATTAGGCAATATCAAGCTCTCAGGATGAGCGGGCAGGTCGATATCGTTCAGATACAACTGTAATAGGTTGTTATAGTCTTCGGTATCGCCGACTAGTACTGCACCCAGTAGCTTTTTATTATCATCGGTGGTGACCAGCTTTTTATAAATGCCCTCTTTAGGGTTTTGGTACAAGTAGCTTAAGCTGCCCTCAGTCTTGCCTTGCGCGTCACCGATACTACCCACGTCCACGCCCATGAGTTTGAGCTTAGTACTCATATCCGCACCAGCAAAGGTTTGCTCAGTATCACCAGCGATTTGTGCGGCGCAAATACTCGCCATGCTATAGCCGGGTGCCACCAGACCAAATACCTTATTGTCCCACACCGCACACTCGCCAATCGCGTATATATTCTCAGCAGTAGTACGGCACTGTCCATCGATTAAAATACCACCGCGCGCGCCCAGCTCAACGCCGCACTGCGAGTTGTTTTTCACAATGCCATCTTGCGGCCGAATACCGGCACTAAAGACGATCATATCGGTATCGAGCGAAGTCTCATCGGTAAACTGCATCGTCAGATAATGATCATCTTCGCTCTGCACGCTGTTGTTATCGATGATCTGTTGGGTATTTTTACCCGTCATTACCGTCACCCCAAGGGCTTCGATTTTTTGTTTCAGTATCTCGCCGCCAGCAGGGTCTAATTGCACGCCCATAAGCTGCGGGGCAAACTCCACTACATAAGTCTCAAGGTCTAATGTTACTAAGGCTTTCGCCGCCTCAAGCCCCAATAGACCGCCACCTACAACCACGCCCTTTTTGACTTTGGGCAGCTCAGCGATCGCCAGTATCTCATCCAAATCGGCAATGGTTCGGTACACATGGCAGTGCGGATGGTCTTTGCCTTCGATTGGCGGTACAAAAGGATACGACCCCGTCGCCAGTACCAGCTCAGCGTAGCCTATCTGCTCGCCATCTTTGGTCGTGATGCACTTATTAGCGGCATCAATATCGACAATGCGCTGATTTAAGTGCAGATTGACCTTGGCGGACTCATAGGTGGCGAGGTCGACCAAGTTGAGCTTGCTGGCATCCTTATGCTCAAAGTAGCTGGACAGATATACACGGTCATAAGCGGGGCGGTCTTCCTCAGCGAATACATGGATATCAAAACATTCATGCAAGCCTTGCTCAATGATTTTGGTGATAAAGTGATGGCCGACCATGCCATTGCCAACCACTACTAACTTCGGTTTATGCGACGTACTCACTGTAGGGTTACTCATGCGCTTATCCTTGATAATGGGCTGGTTTAGATAGAGCTACCTGAATACCGTTATTACTACCTTATGATCACAGCCTAGGTGGCTAATCTTAGCTAATAACACAAGCAGCAGGTGGGCTCTTGTCCCTACAAAGCATCAATAACTGTGCCAAGCCTAGTGCTAGAAGGTGGTTTATGATCGATAATTTATAAGAGTCATATCAAGACAGGGGGAATAGTATCAGGGGGTTTGAGACTATTTGAAGAAGGTGGTTTACTATTCATAAAAGTAATAATGCTAAGCCTAGAGTGGATTGTTAGCAAAGTATCACTGCACCAAAATAACCTGTTCAATGCACTGCATTGGTATTTATTAAGCGGGTTAGCTGTCGTCATTAGTGCCCTATAGTTGAGTTTTATTTATTATCGATTTACGGTTAAAGAGTACTTACAAGTCACTTAACACTAAGCGTTACTGCTTGAAGTGTTGACGGAATTTCAGGCGTATAACGATTTTTATAAGGGCAGATGGCATAGCCATTGCACCTTGATAGCTGTTCTAACTGATAAGTTTCTGTATTTAACTTATTGCAACTATCCAAGGTTAGCCACATAAGGAAATCGCCTATGTCATCGTCACTGCTCATTCCTCCCTCTAAAGACAAGATCAACGTCTTATCTTTTACCGGTAAAAACAGGATTCTGCATTTAGGGTGGATGGCATTCTTCTTCACCTTTTTTGTATGGTTTAATCATGCGCCTTTTTTATCAGCGATTGGCGAGAGTCTTAATCTGACTAGAGATCAAGTGAAGACGCTGCTGATTTTAAATGTGGCCTTAACTATCCCAGCCCGAGTTATTGTCGGAATGCTCACGGATCGCTTCGGTCCACGCTTGGTATATACTGCGATTTTGGCTATTGGAGCGCTTCCCTGTTTTACCTTCGCTTTTGCTCAAGATTATAATACTTTAGCTTTGTCGCGTTTTTTACTGGGTTTTGTAGGGGCAGGTTTTGTCGTGGGTATTCGTCTGATGAGTGATTGGTTTCCGGCTAGTGAGCTGGGCACAGCCGAAGGTATTTATGGTGGCTGGGGTAACTTTGGTTCAGCAGCAGCGGCATTATTGTTACCCACAATTGCTATCATCGCGGCGGCCATATTTGGGGGCGATGAAGGCTGGCGTTATGCGACTGCAACCTCGGGCGTGGTGATGATGCTTTATAGTGTGATATTTTATAAGTTGGTACGTGATGCCCCTAAAGGAGCGACGTATTTTAAACCGAAAAAGTCTGGAGCCATGATGGTGACCTCAGCCGGTGACTTTTGGCTGATGATGGTGTTTAAGCTGCCGATGTATTTGGCATTAGCTTTATTGACTTGGAAGTTGTCACCTGCCGGTGTGCATTTAATCACTCACTCCAGTGTTAATATTATTTATATTGGCTTGATTGTTCTTTATTTTTACGAATTTGTGAGTAGCTATCGTTTTAATAAAGAGATATTCACTACGCCTATGCCTGAAGCGCACCGTTACGACTTTAAGCAAGTAGGTGTTTTGAACATTTTATACTTTGCAACTTTCGGCTCCGAGCTAGCCGTAATCTCCATGTTGCCGCTTTTTTATCAGGAGACCTTTAGTCTATCGATGGTGATGGCTGGGGTGTTAGCTTCTAGCTACGCTTTTATGAATTTGATGTCGCGCCCAGGGGGTGGTTGGCTCAGTGATAAGTTCGGTCGTAGAATTACTTTATTAATTTTGACAGCGGGTCTGGCAATAGGGTACCTGTTGATGGGCTTTATGGATTCAACGTGGCCCCTAGCTTTAGCTTTACTGATTACTATGTTCTGCTCGTTTTTTGTACAAGCAGGAGAAGGGGCAGTGTTTGCGGTTATCCCTTTAATCAAACGTAGCATGACCGGACAGTTCGCAGGGATGACAGGAGCTTACGGTAATGTGGGGTCAGTGGTCTACCTGACTATCCTCAGTCTGGTCTCCTATCAAGTGTTCTTCTTCGTGATCGCCGCAACAGCAGTAGTTGGATTTTTAGCACTATTCTTGTTAAAAGAGCCAGAAGGGGTCATCATCGAAGAGATGCCAGATGGTACCTTTGCCCAGATTCAGGTGAGCTAAAAGTATGGATACTGATACTCAAAAAGACCGTAAAGCATCAACTAGCCCTAACAGAAATGATACCTCGTGGTCGATTGATTTTTATACTACTAAGGGTCGTAAAGCTGAGAACCAAGACAGCATACTGATCACCAGTTGCTTGCCATATGGTTTTTTAGAGTCGACACTTGCATACCCAGATCAGTCAAGTTTAACGCCCCTAACGGATCAGCCTTTATTGGTGCTGATAGCTGATGGGGTAAGTGCTTGTCAATTCCCCAAACAAGCTAGCCAATTGGTTGTCAATACGATCGCTCACCACCTTACTATCGCTTTAGCGCAGGTGGTGCAACCAGCAGATAATCTGCCCTGTAAGACAGACAGTCAGCCTTCAGTTGACTTCACAACAGCACTAACTGACCTTGACGATAATCAAGTTGCAGGCCTCATCAAGGTCGCCGTGAATAAAGCCAATGATAGTCTATACTTTCCGCAAGTCTATCAGCGGGTGCCACCCCTGTTATCCACACTTTCAGGCCTGCTGTGTATCGGCGATCGTATTCACCTATTCCACACGGGTGATTCGCGTATCTACCTTGTCGGCGTAGATAGCTTGCTGGCACTAAGCCAAGACCATCGGGTACATCAAGGGCTGCATAAGGGAGCGCTTAGTGCTGCTATGGGCGCAGACACGCAAGTTACCTTGCAACAATCAGTGTTTACCCTGCATCAAAATGAATGCTTAGCTATGATGACTGATGGGGTCTATGAGCATATTGAGCCTGCCGAGTTACAGTTTGAGCTATGTGCAGCAGCGGCTATATTGCAGCCTATAGTGGCAAGTCACCGATTACCAATAGCGCCGAAGGTCAGCCAAATGTTGTGTGAGCAAGCCTTAATACAGGGCAGTCATGATAATTTAACCATGATTTGGTTGCAAAGACATGCTCAGCCAACGGCATCTAAGCTCAATAACCCTAGTCAAGCTCAGTCTATCAATTGGCCTGATGACGCCTCTAAGAGGGACAAGCAAAATGTCAGTAGCAACGATATCGATCGTTACCAGTTACTAGCTAGCTTGGATGTTGGCGATAACATTGATGGTTTTATGGTTATTGAAGTGATCGCTCGCACTGCTCGTAGCGAGGTATATCTGGTACAAGATAAAGAGGGTTATAAGTTTGTTTTAAAGTCGCCGAGCCTCGACGCTGTAGGCGATGGGCATTATCTGCGTGAGTTTTTAAAGGAGCGAAAAATTGGCTTGAGTCTGTCTAAGCATCGCCGTGCAGGCGAGCCTGCTTTTAATCAAGTGGACCCCAATAATCTGTCCATCGATAGGCTAAGCGTCAGTGCTCATCAAGAAAATGGCTCAGCGCTTAGTGCATCGGGGGTGTTGCGCTATTATCCAGTACCAGCGAGCAGCAGGTATCTATACCACTTGACAGAATATATTGAAGGCGAAAGCCTACGAGACTTTATCACTCATAATGCCCCTTGTGATATATGGCAAACTTACGATTTGCTAGTCAAGATTGGTATGGCTGTTCGAGTGATGCACCGCCATTATCTATTACATCAAGATATCAAGCCTGAAAATATCTTGTTGACCACCTCTGGCACAGTCAAACTGATTGATTTTGGCTCGGCCAGCTCTTTAATATTGAAAGATAGTACTCGACCCCCTAATGGCGATCTGCACTATGCTGCACCAGAATATTACACTGATGCACCAAAAGGCGTCCATTCTGACCTTTTCTCTATAGCAGTGATTGGTTATGAATTATTGACAGGACAATTACCTTTTAGCTCTCAAACTTTGATGAGTCCGCATAAGGATTTAACACTACCAGTGCAGTGGTTACATCGGCAGCGGGTACCCTTCGCTAGCCAACAGGCGTTAATGCGTGCACTCCATTCTAGTACCCAAGCGCGCTATCAAGCGATAGGTGAGTTTTTACAAGACTTTAACCCTGATAATAGCAGCAGTATTAACGATCCTGAGCCTCTTATTGTACGCCGTCCGTTATTGGTATGGCACAGCATTTGCTTCATTGAGTTTGTCATTATCTTATTGCTGTTGGCCTATATCAGATAGCCTTGATTAGACTGCCTTGATCAGGAGCACTGAGCCCAGCTATATAAGTAACTTTTTGACTAGTCATTTTAGTTAATGCTGCATTTTGCGGCTTAGGGACTCCAATCTTATGTCGCTCTGTATAAAACCATCAATTACTAATATAAAATCCTGCGCCAAAAAACCTAACGCCATGCGTAGCAATCGCTCCAATGCTGGCGTTGTGATTATTGGTGCTGGCATGGCCGGTAGCCGGTTTGCTATTGAGTTGGCCCGAGCGCAGCAGCAAAGCGAGCCTCTAACAAGCGCCGGTTTAGAGAGTATAGAGGCTCCTTTGCCCATTACTCTGATCAGTAAAGAGCCGCAAGTAGGTTATAACCGTATTATGTTATCGCCTGTATTGGCAGGAGATACCGCCTTTAGCGACACCTATCTGTACTCTGTGTCTGACTATGAGCAGTTAGGCATCACCGTGTTAGCGGGCGTTACAGTGGACAGCATTAATACTGAACAGCAATTTATAAAGCTGCAACAGGGTCAAACGCTCCCTTATGCCAAGTTAGTGATTGCTACTGGCTCAACCGCTCGAGTTATCCCTTTTGACAATCATAAAGCACTTGGCGTGCATGTGTTTCGAGACTTAGCAGATGTCACAGCCTTAACTCGATATGCCCATCAGAATAAGACTGGTATTGTCATCGGCGGCGGGGTATTAGGACTAGAGGCTGCCTGTGCGTTGACCACGCAGGGCGCACATATGACCGTCGTTCATGTGGACAATTATGTCCTAAATCGTCAACTTGATGAGCCAGCAGCCAAGCTATTACAGGCCGAACTGAGCCGCCGTAGTATAGGGCTAGAGCTGGCTGCTAGCACGGAGAGTATCGTCATAAACAATAACAATAGCAATGACGATAATAATGATAACAAGGTATGTGGGTTGGCACTAAAAGATGGGCGCACCTTACCAGCTGATTTTATAGTAATGGCAGTAGGCGTGATACCCAATACCACGCTGGCTAAAGATAATGGCCTCGTTGTCAATCGGGGCATTATCGTAGATCGCTATATGCATACTAGCTGCCAAGATGTTTATGCCATTGGCGAATGTGTTGAGCTCGACGGTGAGCTATTCGGTATGGTGACGCCTATTAATCAGCAAGTAGATACTTTGGTATCGGTATTAAAAAGTCCAAAAATATCGAATGCCAGTCCTTTGTCAGCCGCCAAAGTGCTGTCGGATCATAAGTTATGGGTACCAGATAGCTGGCAACCCTTTGTAAGTAAGCCATTATCCTTAAAATTAAAAGTATCGGGAATAGCTGCTTTTTCAGCGGGCCAAATCGAGTTCGATGAAGCAGAACAGCAGGCTATTGAAACCATAACTTATTACCAAAGGAGCGTAAATCATTACCACTGCCTTTATTGTAAAGAGCAAAAGCTAGTTGGTGCAGTGCTGTACGGTGATGTTGATGAAGGGCCTTTTTATAGCCAGTTAATTAGTGAAGGTAGCGATATATCCCTCATAAAACAATATTTGATCTTTGGCGCCGCTTACTGCCACCTCGATCCCGTTGATACCGACATGATTGTCAGTAATGAGCTGGATTTAGATACAGGCTCTAGCAATAATACTTGCAATGACAGTCAGGCTATCAACCGTAATAGCCATCAAGAAGATGCGTTACAAGACCAAGCAGTACAAAAAAATGCGTTAAAAGCAACGGGCTCACTAGGAGAAGTATCATGAATGAGGTAATTATTGATAAGCCTTCACCTACTAGTAGAGCGCTAGCGCCTAGTAAAACCCCACCAGTTGATGCAGGGTCTAGTGCAGTCAAAGGATTGCAGCGCATTACTCTGCATAACCAAGACTCTAAGCAGACTAAAACTATACGCACCACTTGTCCTTACTGCGGGGTAGGCTGCGGGGTATTGGCGCATGTTGATGAGCTAGGAGTAGTGAGTGTGACGGGCGATCCTACACATCCTGCAAACTTCGGTAAGCTGTGCTCAAAAGGCAATGCGCTGGCACAAACCTTAGGGCATCAGCGCCGACTAACTCACCCTTATTACCAAAATAAACAAGCATCGATGCAGCATCAGCCTGTAGCACTTCAGGCAAGTGAAAGGGATGATGTCGACCTGTCTATTATTAAGCCTACTAACTGGAATGTGGTCTTAGAGGATATTGCTAATCGCTTTAAGGCTATTATCTCAAAGCATGGGCGAGACAGCATCATGTTTTATGTCTCAGGACAGCTATTGACGGAGGATTATTATGTCGCCAATAAGTTTATAAAAGGTTTTATTGGTAATAACAATATAGACTCCAACTCTCGATTGTGTATGTCGTCAGCGGTCGCCGGACACAAACGTGCCTTTGGTGCTGACTTAGTACCTGGTAATTATGAGGATCTGGAGGCCTGTAACTTGTTAGTGCTGGTCGGCTCAAATATGGCTTGGTGCCATCCTATCCTATTCGGGCGCTTCTTAGCCGCCAAAAAAGCCAACCCTAATAAAAAGCTGGTAGTGATTGATCCGCGTCGCACAGACTCTTGTGAGTTTGCCGATTTGCATTTGCCGATTGCTGCTGGTAGTGATACGCACTTGTACAATGGGTTGCTGCATTATCTTGAGCAACAAGGTTGCGGTGATGAGGCCTACGTTGAGCAAAGCGGCGGTGTTGATAAAGCTTTATATAGCGCCAAGCACTGGAGTATTAATAGAGTCTCTGACGCCTGCCAAGTAACCGCAGAGTCTATTCTTCAGTTCTATCAGCTAGTCGCTGCTAATCATAAAACAGTCACAGCATTTAGTATGGGTGTTAATCAGTCTAAAGATGGTACTGACAAGGTTAATGCTATTATTAATAGCCACTTATTCACCGGACGTGTAGGAAAAGTGGGCGCCAGTCCCTTCTCACTCACCGGTCAGCCGAATGCGATGGGCGGACGTGAAGTCGGGGCACTGGCGAACTTACTGGCCGCGCATCTAGACTTAGAGAATGCTGATCATCGTCAACTAGTAGCAGACTTTTGGAAAGCGCCACAACCAATCAACCCCAAAGCTGGGATCAAAGCCTGTGACGCTGCTGATGCCATTATGGATGGGCGTATTAAAGCTATTTGGATTATGGCGACCAATCCGGTAGTCAGCTTACCTGAGGCCGATAAGTTCCGTCAGGCCTTGGCTGAGTGCGATTTGGTTATTGTCTCCGACTGCTCCAAAGATAGCGATACTCTAAAATGCGCTGACATTGTGTTACCCGCTCAAGGGTGGGGCGAAAAATCCGGTACGGTGACCAATTCAGAACGGCGCATATCTCGCCAACGCTCCCTAGTCAGCGCAGCAGGCATGGCAAAACCGGATTGGTGGATATTGTCACAAGTGGCCAAACGCATGGGTTTAGCAGGGTTTGATTATCAGCATGAAAGTGAGATATTTAATGAGCACGTAGCACTGACCGCTTATAACAATAAACCTAGCCAGCACCGCTCGAATAACCCTCAGCCGCGTTACCTTAATCTGGCCAAAGAGCTATTAGCCGTAGGCATAGCAGCAGAGGATAGCCATCATTATCAGGGTGAAATATCCTCATCAAGTGCGCTAAGTATCGACAGCTATGAGGCTATGACTCCTTTTCAATGGAGAGGTCCACGTATAGCGATGAATGAGTCGCCCGCTACCAAAAACCTTCAATCTAGTCACCTAAGCATTAGTGACACTTATAACCCTAAAACCACCCTAATTGCTATTACTTGTTCTAATACACCAAGCTTACCCCATTTGCATCAAGGCAAACGTCAAGTTACTAGCAAGCCTACAATTAAACCCTACCCACATAGTAGTGACGCGCACCAAGCAAGCCTTGCTGATTTACCTAGTATTGATTTGCGCCTTATTACTGGGCGATTACGTGATCAGTGGCATACTATGACACGAACAGGATTAGTGGCTCAGCTCAATCAGCATCAAGCCGTGCCAACACTCACTTTACACCCTAACGATGCTGAGCTATTAAACCTTAAAAATGCGGATTTTGTACGACTTTGTGCAAGGTACCAAGATAGCAGGGCGGCTAACAAAACGAGCGCTCAGTCACAGCATAATAGTAAGGTGCTTGCACAAGTTGCTATTAGCGATAGTATGCGTATTGGTGATGCCTTTATGCCAATGCACTGGAGTGACGCTTTTGCAAGCTATGCTCGCGTTGGCACGCTCATTCCTACGGTGGTTGATCCGCACTCCGGCCAACCTGAACTAAAAAATTCAGCGATCAGTATTCGTCCAGTACCTATGCAGACGTTTGGCAAGATTTTGGTGCATCCTGAGTGGCAAGATACCATTATGGAGCAGCTAAGGGCTATGTTAGCGGCTTTTGAGGCTCAACGCGTCAATACGATTCCAAAGGTAAGGGCGTGGCCTAACTGTAAGCCTCTCAATGAGTCCTTATCATTACCAGCCTTGACATGGAGCCTTAACCATCAAGCCAACAGCGTGCTGATTAACTTAGCTAGTCCCGTTGCCAGTATGGCGCAGCAGCTAGTTGATTCGGAGTTTTGGCAGCAGTTTATAAAAAATCTACAGACGCTTTTACCAGTAGAGGCACTAGTGACTGAGCCAATAGAAGCTGAGCTTACTGTATCTAAAGAAGCCGCTCCATTAACTGACGACGTTAAGATGACAACTTCGTTCAGTAGTGCCTTTATAGTGAGTCCGCAGCAAAGGCAACTAAACTTTGTTTTGACCCAAAGTCAGGATAATAAAACAGCAGACTCAGAGATGCTAGAGGCAGTTGAGCCCAGTGAACGGCTAATAATGGCCATATATTTTGCTCCCTCATTAGCGCAGCTACCAGTATGCCATTGGCTTGACAGCTGTTTTTTAAGTACTAGTGATATTCCAGCTGACCTGCGTTATAAATGGCTATTGGCTGGTCGACCGGCTAGCGGTTATGTTGATCCAGGGCCGATGATATGTTCTTGCATGTCGGTTGGCAAAAATAGAATCATTGAGGCGATCACTAAGCAGGCTTGTAGCACTGCAGTAGCAATCGGCAAACAGTGTGCAGCAGGGACCAATTGTGGATCTTGCGTGAGTCAGATCAATAGGCTAATAGCAGAGTATGGATAACTGACGCTACCAAAAGTAGGGAGTTTCATACTTATAGCATGGCATAGCAATTGCATTTTATTAGAGACGACTCACTCTGCTTATTACTATACTAAGGTCTCTTTGGCTACTGGCAAGGATTTTACTGAGCTTTATGAATGGCATTATTAGGAGCTATTAACATGACTGATTTATCGGCCTCTACCCCCACTATACCATCTGAGTATTCGGCTAGTGTTACTGCTGAACGGGCGTAGATTATGACACTAAGCTTTAGTAAATCTAGTCTATCATCGAGTAAAAATGCTTCACCGAGCGCTAGACAGGTAGGTACGGTACATTTAGTCGGAGCAGGATCTGGTGACCCTGAGCTATTAACCCTAAAAGCACTGCGAGTGATGCAAAGCGCGGACGTGGTGCTTTATGACAGCTTAGTATCTGAAGACATTTTGGATATGTGCGCGATGAGTGCAGAAAAGATATTTGTCGGCAAACGCTGTGGTACTCATGCCATACCGCAAGCCGGTATCAACGAGTTACTAGTCAAGCATGCGCTAGCTAATAAAAAAGTAGTCAGACTCAAAGGCGGTGATCCTTTTATCTTTGGGCGGGGTGGTGAAGAGTTACAAGAAGTGGTGCGTCATGGCATCCATTTTGAGTCTATTCCAGGCATTACGGCAGCAAGTGCCGCCGCTAGCCGAGTAGGGATTCCCTTAACCCATCGCGACTATGCGCAGTCGGTCAAATTCGTTACCGCATGCAAAAAAACAGGCGGCGCCAACGAGGACTATGAAGAGTTATTAGATAGCACCCAAACGGTTGTTTTTTATATGGGATTACAGCGCTTGGCTCAGCTAACCCAAGGTCTTATAAAGGCCGGACGAGATAGTGAGACACCTTTTGCTATTATTAGTCATGCCAGCTTGCCCACTCAGCAGATACTTATTGGTAAGCTTAGTAGTATTGCTGAGCAACAAGCATTGGCCAAACTACCTACACCGGCGTTACTTATTATGGGTGATGTAGTCACTTTGCATCATGAGTTAGCAGCTTATAACCTTGGCAGCCTTAAGTCATTTAGTTATAAATAACTTTCATTAACTCATATTCAACGACACCTTTTGGGGTTTCGATACGCACTTCATCGCCTTCAAATTTGCCAATCAAACCGCGAGCGATAGGCGAGTTAACAGAGATTTTGCCTGCTTTAAAGTCAGCTTCATCATCACCAACGATTTTGTACTGCTTTTCTTCTTCGGTGTCCATATTTTCTATGACTACAGTCACCCCAAATACCACACGGCCGTCATTCTTTAAAGTAGCAGGATCGATAACTTGAGCGCCACCAAGCTTGGCTTCGATGTCACGGATACGGGCTTCGCAAAATCCTTGCTGCTCACGGGCAGCGTGGTATTCAGCGTTTTCTTTTAAATCGCCGTGTTCGCGAGCTTCAGCGATAGAGGCGGTGATGCGTGGACGATCGACACTTTTTAGCTGTTTTAGTTCGACTTCTAAAGCTTCGTGTCCTTG
Organism: Psychrobacter sp. BF1; assembly: GCF_019279065.1. Classification (NCBI taxonomy): domain Bacteria; kingdom Pseudomonadati; phylum Pseudomonadota; class Gammaproteobacteria; order Moraxellales; family Moraxellaceae; genus Psychrobacter; species Psychrobacter sp. BF1. The sequence goes on along the minus strand of NZ_JAGYWV010000007.1, from coordinate 151,479 downwards.
CGGAGTCATGGGATAACGTTGCATATTTTTTTCCTTAAACCAATAACAGCACACCATCTCTTATGGAGACGATGTGGGCATTATTATAAGTATTATAAAATGTTGGTATGCCTAAGGTTTGAGTGGCTAGATAGCACCCACTTAGACAGTACACAATATGAGTGGATAATAAAAAGCATAGTAGCAGTGAGGCCACTATGCTTCTATAATTAATTATCAATTACTAGCTATTACTAAGCTAGGTAGTTAAGTCTAATTTACTGAATTTATTCAGCTACGTCAATAGGCTTTGCTTGCTGATGTAAATCTTGCAGCTTATAAACCTCGAATGGTAAGTCGATAGCGTAAGATTTGCAGACCGCATCGGCAGCCCCTAATGTGGTCACATAGAACACTTTGCCTTGCAGGGCACTACGACGAATAGAGAAAGAATCCTCTTGCGCTTGCTTGCCTTCGGTAGTGTTAATAATGATATCAATGTTGCCATTTTTTAAAGCATCAACGATATGTGGGCGCCCTTGAGTAACTTTATTGATTTGCTTGCACTCAATACCGTTGGCCACTAATATTTTTTGAGTACCAGTAGTCGTGACAATATTGAAGCCAAAGTCAATTAACTGACGAGCGATAGGTACTACTTGTTGCTTATCACTATCACGTACTGAGATAAATACAGTTTTGCTCTCGCCTTCAATAGGTAGGCCCGGCAAGCGCTCATTACTACCGATAACTGCTTTGTAAAAAGCTTCGCCAAAGGTTTTACCTACGCCCATCACTTCGCCAGTAGACTTCATCTCAGGGCTCAAAATAGGGTCAACACCTGGGAATTTAGCAAAAGGGAATACCGCTTCTTTTACTGCAAAAAATGCAGGAACAATTTCTCTAGTAAAGCCCTGATCTTTTAGGGAAGTGCCCGCCATACAACGAGCTGCGACTTTCGCTAGTGAAGTACCGATACACTTAGAAACGAAAGGAACTGTACGTGCCGCGCGCGGATTGACTTCTAAGATATAAACCGTCTCGCCTTTTACCGCGAACTGAACGTTCATCAAGCCAACCACACCAAGCTCTTTGGCCATGGCTACCGTTTGCTCACGCATCACATCACATAACTCTTCTGATAATGAGTAAGGCGGTAGCGAACACGCTGAGTCTCCAGAGTGCACGCCCGCTTGTTCGATATGCTGCATGATACCGCCAATCACCACATCAGTGCCGTCACAAATACAGTCGACATCGACTTCGATTGCATCGTCTAAGAAGCGATCCAGTAGTACTGGCGCCTCGTTAGAGGCTTGCACGGCAGTACGTAGATAGTGTCTGAGCTCGTCTTCGTTATAAACGATCTCCATCGCACGGCCGCCCAATACATAGGATGGGCGTACTACTAAGGGATAACCGACATCTTTGGCTTTGACTAAACCATCTTCTAAGCTAGTCGCTAAAGCATTAGTTGGCTGTACAAGATTCAATTGCTGAATCATGTGTTGGAAGCGCTCACGATCTTCAGCGCGGTCAATCGCATCAGGGCTAGTGCCGATGATTTTGACCCCAGCGGCCTCTAAAGCACGGGCCAATTTCAACGGGGTTTGACCACCGAACTGGACGATGACGCCATCAGGCTTTTCGATACGGACGATTTCTAACACGTCCTCTAAAGTAATTGGCTCGAAGTACAGACGATCTGAGATGTCATAATCGGTTGAAACCGTTTCAGGGTTACAGTTAACCATGATGGTCTCATAACCGTCTTCACGCATGGCAAGGGCGGCGTGCACACAGCAATAGTCAAACTCGATACCTTGGCCGATACGGTTAGGACCACTACCGATAACCATGATTTTTTTCTTGTCTGTTGGTTTGGCTTCACATTCGCTATCATAAGTAGAGTACATGTAAGCGGTGCTAGTCTCAAACTCTGCAGCACAAGTATCTACCCGCTTGTAGACGGGGTGCACGCCTAAGTCCCAACGTTTTTTACGCAGTTGCTTTTGGGAGATACCTAGTAGTTTGGCTAAGCGTAAGTCTGATAAGCCTTTACGTTTAAAGCGACGTAGGTTTTGCTCAGTCAAGCCGCCAAAGCCTAGCGCTTTCACAGTCGCCTCAGTGTTAACGATATCTTCGATTTGCACTAAGAACCAAGGGTCAATTTTGGTAAAGCTAAATACTTCATCGACGCTCATGCCAATACGGAAGGCATCGGCCACGTAGTAGATGCGTTCAGGCGTTGGAATAGTAAGACGATTGGTAATCTCACTACGAGCTTTATCAGCGCTAAGTTGACCATCTTTGATAGCCGCAAAGTCGATTTGTTCATCGAAACCATCTGAGCCAGTTTCCATGCCACGTAGGGCTTTTTGCATCGACTCTTGGAAGTTGCGGCCGATAGCCATCACTTCACCAACTGACTTCATTTGTGTCGATAACACGTTGTCCGCTTGTGGGAATTTTTCAAAGTTAAATCTAGGTATCTTAGTGACGACATAATCGAGGGCGGGCTCGAAGCTCGCTGGAGTTTTGCCACCAGTAATATCGTTTTGCAATTCATCTAGGGTATAGCCGACTGCTAGTTTTGCGGCGATTTTGGCGATCGGAAAGCCAGTAGCTTTTGAAGCCAATGCTGATGAGCGCGATACGCGTGGGTTCATCTCGATGACGACCATGCGGCCAGTATCAGGATTAATGCCGAACTGTACGTTAGAGCCACCGGTTTCTACCCCGATCTCACGCAGTACTGCCAAAGAGGCGTTACGCATGATTTGGTATTCTTTATCGGTCAAGGTTTGTGCTGGGGCAACAGTGATAGAGTCGCCCGTATGCACGCCCATCGGATCGAAGTTTTCAATGGCACAGATGATGATACAGTTGTCTTTTTTGTCACGAACCACTTCCATCTCGTATTCTTTCCAACCGATCAACGACTCATCAATCAGCAACTGATGGTTCGGTGATAAGTCAAAGCCACGCTCACAAATCTCGATAAATTCATCACGGTTATAAGCGATACCGCCACCTGAGCCGCCCATAGTGAATGAGGGACGGATGATGCACGGATAGCCCATTTTTTCCTGGGTAGCAAAGGCCTCTTCCATAGTTTCAGCAGTCTCAGCACGAGGGCATTCAAGGCCAATACGCTTCATAGCTTTATCAAACAAGTTGCGGTCTTCTGCCATCTCGATTGAGTCTTTGGTCGCGCCAATCAACTCGCAATTATATTTAGTCAATACGCCGTGCTTATCTAACTCTAAGGCACAGTTCAAAGCCGTTTGACCACCCATCGTTGGTAGGATGGCATCAGGGCGCTCTTTAGCGATAATTTGCTCAACGGTCTGCCAAGTAATCGGCTCAATATAAGTGGCATCAGCCATCGCAGGATCAGTCATGATAGTCGCTGGATTAGAGTTGACTAAGATGACTCGATAGCCTTCTTCTTTTAGGGCTTTACACGCTTGTGCGCCTGAATAATCGAACTCACACGCTTGGCCGATAACGATAGGGCCTGCGCCAATGATAAGAATACTTTTTATGTCGGTACGTTTTGGCATAATGTTTTTAAGTCCTATTTTGGCGAGTTAGAATTTGTTGAATTTTTAATACTGAGTCTTTTTGGCTTACTCTAAATCAATACCGTTGCAAAGTATCATCACCTGAGTTAGATGACGGTTACCTACATTTAGATTTGGGAAAGAATGGTTCGAGCTTCCCATACCTAGTAATGTAGATAAGCTTTGATTTGATTTAAATAAACTAAAAATTAACCTTAAGTATGAGTCTTCTGAAAATCTTTCGAGAAATTTTCCTTCTGTATTTTCTTGATCTTTTAACATACCATTCATGAGATCATGAATTTCTTTTGAAAGACCAGAATCCATAAGTAAGGTTAGATCATCTCGAACCTTTTGAGGACTGTGTTTATTGACATACTCATCCACCATCATGGAGTTATTTTTAGCGAACACTTTATAATTATGGTTATTTACAAGGCATTCGTAAGATTTGTCGGATAAACCAAGCTCATTTTGAACTTTAGCTTTATCATTAAAATCATCCCAAAAAACATCAGGAAAAAAATCACTTCCATATATATAAAGCATGACTGCTGTTAGCTCATTTTTCTGAGCTCTTGGGTCTAAACCTGATCTACTAACATTTTCACTAGTTGGATATTCTCTGATTCGCTGAATCATATCTTCATAGGACAGGTCAGTAACCGCTTCATTAGTGATAGCTTTTTTACTTGCGGTAGAATTTAAAGGTTGGTTAGTCGCACAACCAAAAACTGTTGAAGCTAATATACTAATTGCTAGCAGCCGACTAACAGTTGTCAAAAAACTTAATTTAGAGAATTTATTTTCAATATTTTTCATTCTAAGCCTTAGCTTGTTCCATCATCGCCGCAAACTTATCAAACAATGGCGCAGCATCATGCGGCCCAGGACTGGCTTCGGGATGACCTTGGAAGCTAAACACAGGCTTATTGGTCAGCTCAATCCCTTGGTTGGTGCCGTCAAATAGTGAGCGATGGGTAGCTTTAACGTTATCAGGTAGGGTGTCTTCATCAACCGCAAAGCCATGATTTTGACTGGTAATCATAACTGTGCCTGTGGCTAGATCCTGTACTGGATGATTAGCACCATGATGACCGGTTTTCATTTTGATAGTATTGGCACCACTAGCTAGACCGATCAGCTGATGACCTAAGCAAATACCAAAGGTTGGAATGTTAGTTTCTTCGATGATATGACGGACGGCATCGATAGCATAGTCACAAGCTGCAGGGTCGCCAGGACCGTTTGATAAGAAGATACCCTGTGGATTCATCGCAAGCACATCTGCAATCGGAGTCTGCGCTGGAACCACAGTCACATGACAGCCACGGTCAACGAGCATACGCAAGATGTTGGTCTTAGTACCGAAGTCATAAGCGACGACGTTATATTTAGACTCGATATGAGTGCCGAGCTGTTTAAAGAAGCCACCAGTACCGCTATCATGGTTACCCACTAAATCACGGTTGAGTAGGGTGTCTGATAATTCCCAAGTACCGGCTGTCCACTCAAAGCTATCAGAAGTACAGCACTCTTTGGCTAAGTCCATGCCTTCAATACCAGCAAACTCTTTTGCCAGATTAATCGCTTGTTGCTCATCGTCTTGACTGATCGTTTCGCCATTAGAGGCCGTCATGATGCAGCCATTCTGTGCGCCTTTATCCCGTAATAGGCGAGTAAGCTGGCGAGTATCAATCTCAGCAATAGCAACAGTATCGTTACGCTTGAGATAGTCAGTCAAGGATTCAGAATTGCGGAAGTTAGAGGTAACCATAGTGGCATCACGAATGATGAGGCCTTCTGCCCATATTTGATGCTTATGATCTACATTGCCTGATTCAGCATCTTCAGAGTTAGTACCTGTATTACCGATGTGCGGGTAAGTCAGAGTCACTAGCTGACGGGCATAACTAGGGTCAGTTAGGATTTCTTGATACCCTGTCATGGCCGTATTGAATACCACTTCACCGACACGATGACCCGCGCTACCGATACTCAGACCGCGAAAAATCGTACCGTCTGCTAGTGCCAAAATTGCTTGTATTTCTGTCGATGAATTCAAGGATTGCCTCCGCTGTTATAAGTGAGTGCCCCTATGTTCTGCTAGGATAAATATTGGTTTAAAGTTGCGATTTATAGGACTATAACTGCAGTCAATGAACTATAAAAAACAGCCTGAGACAAAATTTAGCCGCAAAAAAGCGAGAAGACATTATCAACGAAAACTACAAGACCCACTAATTAGTGAATAAGTAATAAATCGTATCATGTCCGCTCGCTTAGGCACAGATTTTGCGCATTATACTAGAATTTTTCCCTCAGGGCTAGCGCCATAAACAGGAAAAAGCCATAAAAGAACAATAGTTAGGCGCGCACTAAAACTGATAGTTTACGGTTAATCCATAATAATCAGGGGCAAGGTTAGTGGCGATGTGTAAGTTGTCATTATAACTTTTGGTTAGAAACATACTGCTGGCAATGCCCAGCGCCGCACCTGCCAACACGTCAGTGGTATCATGCTCGTCTGCTTCTAAGCGAGTATAAGCGACAAAGCCTGCGCCTACATAAGCGGGTATGCTGTATTGGAGTCCATAACGTTTATGGATAAAGCTGGCGCCTTGAAAGGCTACTGATACATGTCCAGAGGGAAACGAGTTATTATCGCTACCGTTAGGCCGCTCTTTATCGATAGTAGCTTTGAGCACTTGCGTGGCCGCAAAGTTAGTAGCAAATGAACCATAGAACTGCTTACGACCAGCTTTATCATCCATATAATAGGTGCTACCGTAAGCAATAGCGGGGATAGCAACAGCGACGATATCACCAGCTCTTGTAAGATCTGAGTCATTGGCGGTACAAATTGGACTAGTCAAGATCAAGCCTGATGATAATAAGATCGATGCGGCGTAATTTTTATGGCTCATAGCCTTATTCCTAAAGATGTTTTGCTATGGATATTGAAATGCTATCATCAGTTTTTATTTGATGATAAGCCTCAGTTATTGGGTTGCTTACTTAAGCATTCTTTTATTGCTTATTTAGTCATTTTTTTCATTGCTCAAAGTTAGCTAGACCAGCGCTAAAGTTCGCTTCAAATCCAGCTTAATGACCATAAAAACTGCCTTTAATAGCAGCTAATTTGGATGACTGGGCAATTGTACTATAAAGCCGGACTGGTTTTTTTATTATCTAATGCTTATAAAAACTATTATAAAAATCTTTATCAACGCTGGTTTATCGCTAGGCACTTATTGCTAGCTATTCGCTATTGATCAGTTACTATTCACTATTAAGGATCGATTATGATTTATCAATATTTAGACAAAGCCCCTAAATTTGCTAGCCCATTTAATGGTTGGGTAGCCGACTCAGCACGAGTGATTGGTGATGTCTATTTGGGTCATCAAGCTAGTGTTTGGTTCGGCGCTGTAATTCGTGGAGATAATGAGCGCATTCATATCGGCGACTATAGTAATGTACAAGAGAATAGCGTCATCCATACTGATGCAGGCATTGAGGTCACTATTGGTAATTATGTTACTATTGGCCATTTGGCGATGTTACATGGCTGCGAAATCGGTGATAATAGCTTGATTGGCATTGGTGCGGTAGTGCTTAACAATGCCAAAATCGGCAAAAACTGTATCATCGGGGCGAAGGCATTAATCACCGAAGGCAAACAGATCCCAGACAACTCATTAGTGGTGGGCGCGCCCGCCAAAGTAGTCAAAACACTCACTGATGAACAAGTCGCTATGCTGCAAGCCTCTGCTATGCATTATGCCGCGCGTTGCCAAAAGTTTAAAAATGGTCTAAAAGAAATAGCTATGCCTGAATAGCTATGCCTGAATAGATAGGCGCCAGCTTTACAGTTACTACCATTCTAAGTATGCTTACCTATTATTGACGAGTATCACCCTATGAGTAACCCAGCTATTGATTCTTCACTTAACCATTCTTCTGTTAATGACATCCCCGCATCAAAGCGCACTTTAGCTTTATTTGACTTAGACCATACTCTACTTGATGTCGATAGCGACTATTTATGGGGTGAATATATTGTCAATAACGGTCTGGTTGATGAGGCAGAATATCGAACTGCTAATCAAGCATTCTATGAGCAATACATCGAAGGCACGCTAGATGCGACTGAATATAATGAGTTTGTAGCGCAGTTTTTGACTAGCTTGCCGCTGCCGCGCTTGCATGAGCTACGTGAACACTATATCCAGACTGAGATCGAACCGCATATACGTCCAAAGGCCCTAAAGGTATTGGCTGAACATATCGAATTAGGCCATGATGTCGTGATTATCTCAGCGACTAACGATTTTGTAGTATCGGCTATCGCTGAGCGCTTTGGCGTTGAGCGGGCGAATGTATTAGCGACGCCACTTGAAATCATTGATAAGCGTTATACCGGTAAATTAACTGACAAACCCAATTTCAAAGAAGGTAAAATCTATCATCTGAATAAATGGCTGGACAAGCAGCAAGCTGCTGGCGTTAGCTTTGATAAAACTTACGCTTATTCGGATTCCAAAAATGATTTACCGTTATTGCAATGGGCGGATGTGGCCGTTTGCGTCTCACCCGACGATGCTTTACATGCGCACGCTTTAGCGCACCGCTGGGCAGTAGAAGATTGGAGTATTTAGTTTTATTCAGGTATCGAATATTTTATAAGTAGCGTGGGTGGTAACCCACGTGATAATTTAGCTCAGCGTTCCGTGACTGTCATGATTGTGGGAGTTCTATTTAAAGAATTTCCCTTGCAAAGCTAAAATTGCATTGCAGTTTTTTAACGCTTTTCAGGCGTAGGCTAGGTTTTTAACCGAGCATTTTAAACTTGCAAAGTCTTGCCGCGGGGCTAAAAACGCCAGCCTACAACAGACCCTATTTATCTTATTTTTATTACTTATTAACCCTTAGGAAAATTTATGGAAATCAATCCGTACCAAGAGCAAATCAAAGACTTATCTGAGCGTGGACAGGACTTACGGAGGTATCTTTGACTTCGATGGTAAGCAAGAGCGCTTAGAAGAAGTCAATTTAGAATTAGAAAACCCTGAGCTATGGAACGATCCTGAGCGGGCGACTAAGATTAATAAAGAAAAGAGCCATTTGGATGGCGTTATCGACGTAGTGGTATCGCTTGAGACTACCTTAGAAGATGCAACAGCGATGCTAGAATTAGCCGTTGAAGCGGAAGATGAATCCTTGCTTAACGATGTGCAAGCTGAGCTGGACAGTGCCGAAAAGCGGGTAGCTGATTTAGAGTTTCGCCGGATGTTCAGTGGTGAGATGGACCCTAATAATTGCTATTTGGATATTCAATCGGGTAGCGGGGGTACTGAAGCGCAAGATTGGGCGGAAATGCTGCTGCGTATGTACACCCGCTGGGCAGAGGCGCATGGCTTTAAGGTTGAGGTCATTGAGATCTCATCTGGCAGCGTGGCAGGTATCAAGTCAGCAACCATCGAGATCAAAGGCGATTATGCTTTTGGTTGGTTACGCACAGAGATTGGCGTGCATCGCTTAGTCCGTAAGTCACCGTTCGATAGTAATAATGGCCGTCATACTTCATTCGCTGCAGTGTTTGTATCGCCTGAGATTGATGATGATATCGATATCGATATTAATCCAGCAGATTTGCGCATTGATACCTATCGCTCATCGGGCGCTGGTGGTCAGCATGTAAACACTACTGACTCTGCGGTGCGTATTACTCACGACCCAAGTGGTGTCGTAGTGACTTGTCAGAACGAGCGTAGTCAGCATGGTAACAAAGCCACAGCGATGAAAATGCTGCGTGCTAAACTTTATGAGCTGGAAATGCAAAAGCGGATGGAGAGCCAACAAGCGGTTGAAGACGGTAAGTCTGATGTCGGTTGGGGCAGCCAGATTCGCTCTTATGTCCTTGATGACTCGCGTATCAAAGACTTACGTACTGGTGTTGAAACCTTTAATACTGGTGCGGTACTCGATGGTGACTTGGATCAGTTTATCGAAGCCAGTCTAAAAGCGGGTTTATAAGCCTCAATTCATATTTAAAAAACCAAAACTTAGTTAAGGAAGATTATGCCAAGCGTTAATCAATATTTTGATGATAAAGTGACTTCTATTGCCTTTCAAACTGCCACTAAGCCAGCTACTGTAGGCGTTATGTCTATCGGTGACTATGAGTTCGGTACTAGCGAGTTTGAGACTATGAGTGTGGTTAGTGGCGCATTAACGGTCAAGTTGCCTGACAGCGGTGAGTGGCAAACCTTTGCTGCTGGCGAGCAATTTACTATTGAAGCCAATAAAAAATTCAAAGTAAAAGTCGCGGTTGAAAGTGCTTATCTATGCTTATATGGTAAGTAGGATCTGTAACTAGTAACAGTTATATAAATAGTTTTCCCCGCTAAAAAAACGCCAAACATTATCTGATTGGCGTTTTTTTATGGCTGTTATTTTTATACCTATTATATGACTAACTGAGCGGTAAACTGCTTTGAGTCATAAATCTTTTCGGTATTGCACCATATCTGTTTGACTAGCGATATGGTCATAGAGTATCCGTGCTGGAGTGTTGCTCTGTTGCGTAGTCCAATAAACACGATTACAGCCTCGTTGCTTAGCGAAATCATAAACGTATTCAATCAACGTACGACCAACCCCTTGTCCACGTACTGATCCATCAACATATAAATCTTCCAAATAGCAACAGTCAGTAGTGTTCCAAGTATTAGGGTGTAGCACGACATGAGTGACGCCGACTAATACACCAGCTATCCGAGCGCCAAAGCCATAGATTGCTGTCTCACTATCGATTATCTTGCGCCAAGTACAGTCGGTGGTTTCAGCCGCTAAGCTAGTCTCATAAAAGCTCAAATAGTTTTGCCATAGCGTTAGCCAAGCCTCATAGTCAGAATCTACAAGCTGGGTTATGGTAATAGAAGATTTACTAGTCATATTTTATTCAGCTTTACAAAGTTAAAGGGTGTTAAATTATGCCTTAATAGTCATGATTTTATAACCCTGCCAGCCATCATATTGTGCGAAAGGGTGCCTTTAGACGGTTGCAGGTTTTACACAGGATTACACATTAGGCGTGGCAAACAAACAGTAAAAAAACTGCGAACTCTCTATGCTAAGGCTACGACAGGTTATTGACTATCTACTACTAAACTTTAATGACTAAAAATAAAATATCTAAGGGCTAAAGTCCGGACATCTGCTGGCTATAGCTTACTCAAAATCTTAGTGAAAAAAGGCGCACTATTTTATGGCTAATCGCACTGAGCAAGCAATGATAGAAGATCTACGTCATGATTATGAGTCGCTTGCACGCCGTGCCAAGCTACTTTATGTTAGTGATGAGGAACCAGGCTATCAGCGTCGTCGTCATGGGCGCGGTTTTACTTATCGTGATGCTACTGGCCATACGGTCAAAGATAAAAAACTACGCCAACGTTTTGAGGCGTTAGTTATTCCACCGATGTGGTCAGAGGTGTGGATATGCCAAGATGACAGAGGGCATATCCAATCGACTGGTCGTGATGACAAAGCGCGTAAGCAATATTTATACCATGCGCTTTGGGATAATGTGCGTGACCAAGCCAAGTTCGATGCTATGATTGGCTTTGCTGAGGCGTTACCTAATCTGCGTGCGCAAGTTGAGCTGGATTTGGAGACAACGTCGTTATCTCGTGCTAATGTATTGGCTGCGGTAGTCAAACTGTTAGAGACCACCCTAATTCGGATAGGTAATAGTCGCTATGCTAAGCTCAACAAGAGCTACGGTCTTAGTACTCTACGCAGTAAGCATGTCAGCGAGATCGACAATGGGTTGGCCTTTGACTTCGTTGGTAAGAGTGCCAAAACTCATCATATTGAATTACAAGATGAGCGTTTGATTGCTATTGTACAAGCGTGCTCGGAGCTACCTGGCTATCAGATATTCAAATATCTTGATGAGCAAGGGGACAAGCAAGTGGTGGATAGCGCTGATATCAATCGTTACTTACGTGAGAATCTGTGTGCTGATAGTAGTAGTGATAATCAGGATCAAGAAGAGGTTGATAGACGCTATAGTGCCAAAGATTTTCGTACTTGGATGGCTAGTGTGTTGGCTGCCAGCTATCTCTATGACGAGCTACATAGCCCCGCAGGAGCAGAGATAGTCGCCAGCGAACCGCATAGCAAGCTGCGCCAATCATTAGTGACAGAAATGGTCAAAGAAGTAGCTAGCGAGTTAGGCAATACCCCTAGTGTCTGCCGCTCCTCCTATATTCACCCCGTTATCATCGAGCGGTTTTTGGCTGGAGAGTTCTTTGAACCTTATAAACAAGCAAGACGTGGACGCACTAAGCAGTATCAAAGCTCTGAAGAAAAAGCTTTGCTTGCATTCTTGCATAGCTTAGAGATTTGACCCTAATAGAGTAGTAATAAAAAATTAATTCATCACTAAAGGAATAGTTATGCAAATTGAAAACAGCAGTTTTTTGGTTACTGGTGGGGCATCTGGACTGGGCGAAGCCGTAGTTCGGGCTATCACGGCTCAAGGTGGTAATGTAGTCATAGCGGATCTCAATGAAGCCGCTGGTCAAGCTTTAGTGGCAGAGCTAGGCGCTAAGGTACGTTTTACACGTTGTGATGTAACTAATGGCGATGAAGTACAAGCTGCTGTACAGCTAGCCGAACAAGATTTTGGTGGCTTACAAGGTTCTATTAACTGCGCTGGTATCGCCGTAGTACAAAAGTTACTCGATCGTGATAACAATCCTGCCGACCTTGAGGCATTTAGCCGTGGGGTGAATATTAATCTAGTTGGCTCCTTCAATGTGGCACGCTTAGTAGCTGCTAGTATTGCTCGCCGAGTTGCGGCTACTAATATCGCTAATAGTGATGCCAATCAAGAGACTGAAAAGAATCTAGATCAAGGGGTGATTATCAATACCGCCTCCGTTGCAGCCTTTGATGGACAAGTTGGCCAAGCCAGTTATGCCTCTTCTAAAGCTGGGGTAGTTGGCTTGACTCTACCTTTGGCTCGTGAGCTGGCACGTCATGGTATTCGGGTAATGACCATTGCGCCCGGAGTTTTTGGCACCCCAATGATGAATAGCATCCCAGAAAAAGCGCGCGAGCAGTTGGAGTTAGCCGTTCCTTATCCTAAGCGCTTGGGCGCACCTAGTGAGTTTGCTAAGTTAGTTACCCATATCATTGATAACGCTTATCTAAATGGTGAAGTGATTCGCTTGGATGGGGCTATTCGTATGACTTAAGACTTACAAAGTCGGTTTTCGCAGGATTTAAGGTACTCGCAGTATTCAGGGTATTAATAGTATTCGCACATAACTTAGCCCTAGGTTTTGCTATATTGATGGCAAAAGTTTTTACCCAGCATTCAAATAGCTCTAATAAGGATTAAAACCTATGTCGTTTTCTACTACGGATACTAATAAAGGCTTACGCTGGTTACTAGTCGCTATTGGCTTTGTGCTGATTATTAGTGTCGCTACTAGCAGTTATGCCAAGAGTGTCACTAACCGTGAGCAGCCTATCGATGACAGCGTAACTATCGATAAGATATTTGTCGATAAGTCTAATCGCCTGTTAAAGCTAATGAATAAAGGTGAAGTTATCAAGAGTTACCATGTGGCCTTGGGAGACAGTCCAGCAGGTCATAAGCAGCGCCAAGGTGATGAGCGTACCCCGACAGGCAACTATATTTTAGATTATAAAAACGAAAAATCTAAATTTTATCGCTCTATTCATGTCAGCTACCCTAATGCTGCTGATAAAGCCCGTGCCAAAAAGCTTGGCGTTAATGCTGGCGGCGACATTATGATTCATGGCCAGACTAACGGTTTAGGTCATTTGGCGGCGATTACTCAGCAACGTGATTGGACGGATGGCTGTATTGCAGTCACTAATAATGAGATGGATGAAATCATGGCTATCTACAAAGTAGGCATGCCGATTGAAATTGTAGAATAGGTCAGCACAGTTATTGTTTTTTTTGCTTACTGTTTTTACTGGCCATTTTTTGCTCATTATTTTTCCATCGTTCTTGCTTAGTATTTTACTAAATAGTCAGCTATACCCAGCGTTTGTTCTTAGCCGAGCAAGCGCTTATTTTTTACATTTTTTAAAGATTTTATGGTTTTGTTGTCCTTGAAATAGTCGTTAAATATACCAATTAATTAGTCAGGATAAATATCACTGTTATAAGTAAGGTTTTATTGATTAGCTAGGTTGAAATAACTCCTAAGCTACCTTATATACATAACAGACACTGGTAAGTAAAAACCATAAATTTGCTGCCAAATATACCAATTATAAGAGGATCTAAAATATGAGATTTGAAAAATTTACTCAAAAGTTGCAATCAGCGATTCAAGAAGCGCAGAGCTTAGCGTTAGGGCGTGATAATACTGGAATAGATCCCGTGCATCTACTAGCAGTTTTGTTGCAAGATGAATCGAATTTGTCTATCTGTCAGCAAGCTGGTGGTTCTATTCCGGCGTTGAAGAATGGGGTAGCCAAAGCCCTAGATAATCAAGCAACGATTAGCGAGCCGACTGGCGATGTCAATCTGAACCCAAACTCAGTCAAAATCTTGAACCTTGCTGATCGGCAAGCACAAAAAGAAGGCGATGATTTTATCGCTACTGAATGGGTGATGCTAGCGCTAGCGGAACAAGGCGAAACTAAGAAGATATTCGAAAATGCTGGGGTAACGGCGCCTAAATTAAAAGCAGTCATTGAGCAGCTACGTGGCGATCAAACCGTTAACAATCAAAACGCAGAAGATCAACGTGATGCGTTAAATAAGTACACTATCAATCTGACAGAGCAGGCAGAGCTTGGTAAGTAGGATCCAGTGATTGGGCGTGACGAAGAGATTCGCCGTACTATTCAAGTGCTGTCACGTCGTACTAAGAATAACCCGGTATTAATCGGTGAGCCTGGTGTGGGTAAGACCGCCATTGTTGAAGGCTTAGCGCAAAAAATTATCAATGGCGATGTGCCAGAAGGCTTGCGTCACAAAGAAGTACTGTCATTAGACTTAGGCTCACTGATTGCGGGCGCTAAGTTCCGTGGTGAGTTTGAAGAGCGCCTAAAAAGCGTACTTAGTGACTTAGCTAAGCAAGAGGGTAATGTCATCTTGTTTATCGATGAGCTACATACTTTAGTAGGCGCAGGTAAAGCAGACGGCGCAATGGATGCGGGCAATATGCTCAAACCAGCGCTAGCTCGTGGCGAGCTGCATTGTGTGGGGGCAACTACTTTAGATGAATATCGCAAATACATCGAAAAAGATGCTGCCCTTGAGCGCCGCTTCCAAAAAGTGCTAGTCGATGAGCCAACGGTTGAAGATACTATTGCGATTTTGCGTGGTCTTAAAGAGCGTTATGAGCTGCATCATGGGGTCGATATCCAAGATAGCGCCATTATCGCTGCGGCTCGTATGAGTCATCGCTATATTACTGATCGTAAATTGCCGGACAAAGCGATTGATTTGATTGATGAGGCCGCTAGCCGTCTACGCATGGAGATGGACAGTAAACCTGAATCGTTAGGTAAGCTTGATAGCCGTTTGATTCAGCTTAAAATGCAACGTGAAGTGCTCAAAAACGAAGAAGATGCTGGCGCGCAAGCTGAGCGTAAAGCGTTAAATGTACAAATCGAAGAGTTAGAAAAAGAATACGCTGATCTCAATGAGATTTGGCAAGCTGAGAAAGCGCTAGTAAAAGGTAGTCAGCAGCTAAAAGATGAGCTGGATAAAGCCCGTACTGCTTATGATAAAGCCAGCCGTGAAGGTGATTATGAAGCGATGTCAAAATTGCAGTATGAGACTATCCCGCAGTTGGAGCGCCGCATTACTGAGTCTGATCTTGCTGAGCAAAAAGAGCAGACTAATGCGCCTAATATCAAGCTGCTACGTAATAAAGTGACCGATAATGAGATCGCTGAGGTGGTTAGTGCGGCTACTGGTATCCCAGTCAATAAAATGATGCAGGGCGAGCGTGACAAACTGTTGGCAATGGAAGAAAAACTCCATGAGCGAGTTATCGGTCAGGACGAAGCAGTAGAGGCGGTGGCCAATGCGGTACGTCGTAGTCGCGCCGGCTTGTCTGATCCCAATCGTCCTTCAGGGTCTTTTCTATTCTTAGGCCCAACAGGGGTAGGTAAGACTGAGCTGACTAAATCACTAGCGCATTTCTTATTTGATAGCGAGGACTCGTTAGTCCGTATCGACATGAGCGAATACATGGAGAAACACAGTGTTAGCCGCTTAGTAGGCGCACCTCCAGGATACGTGGGTTATGAAGAAGGGGGTGCATTGACCGAAGCGGTACGCCGTAAGCCCTATAGCGTAGTACTGTTCGATGAAGTAGAAAAAGCGCATCCAGATGTGTTTAATATTCTATTGCAAGTGCTCGATGATGGACGCTTGACTGACTCACAAGGCCGAGTAGTCGACTTCAAAAATACGGTCATTATTATGACTAGTAACTTAGGTTCACATAAAATCCAAGAAATGGTCGGCGAGAGTTATGAGGATATTAAGTCTGAGGTGATGGATTCTGTTAGTGAGCATTTCCGTCCAGAGTTTGTAAACCGTATCGATGAGATTGTGGTATTCCATGCTTTAGGGCAAGCACAAATGGCGGGTATTGCTGATATCCAGATTGATCGTTTACGCAGTCGTTTACAAGAGCGCGAATTGGATATCACTTTAAGTGATGAGGCGATGACTCAGCTAGTAGCGGTTGGTTATGATCCAGTGTATGGCGCGCGTCCCCTAAAACGTGCGATTCAGCAAGAGATCGAAAATCCACTGTCATTAAAACTGCTAGCTGGCGATTTTATTGCAGGGGATATCATCAAAGTCGAGGTTGGCAATGATGATCGATTGACTTTTAATAAGCTTAGAATGAGCTAATTAGAGAGTCAAACTTAGAGGTCTAATATTAGTTTTTCTAATGTTAGCAACTGAGTCCTAATCCTAATGCTCATACTAGCTATTAGTGACCCACCCCTTACTTGCAATAGCAGGTAAGGGGTTTTATGTTTTTAGCTTTTACCTTAAGCGCTTATGTTATAAATGATTCCATGACTATTTCAGCTAGTGATTCTAGTAGCTAACTCAGGTCATGTCTCAACAGATTGCACTAAGCTATTGAAAATATGTTGGTCATACTATTTTGCTAATTATTGTCATTTGTTGATAATTGGTAACCAGTTTGTTACAGTGACTTTCATTAGAAATTGAGAATTAGTCATGGATCATGTGAAGGTTGGCAGATTAGGTCCGTTTCCGAAGGTGAGTAAACCTGTTTTTATTACCTCAGCGTTACTTATCGTTGGATTTATTATTTTTGGCGCTTTTTTTACTGAAACTGCTGGTGCGGTATTTGGTTTTTTACAGAAATTTATTACTGATAAGTTTGGTTGGATGTTTATTATTTTAATGAACGTCGCTCTAGTCTTCTGTATTTACTTAGCAGCGAGCCGTTATGGTGATATCCGTTTAGGTCAGCAAACAGAACGCCCGCAATACAGTTTGTTCTCTTGGATAGGTATGCTGTTTTCGGCAGGTATTGGTATTGGGTTAGTATATTGGGGAACGGCTGAACCCTTATATCACTTTATGGCACCGCCGTTAGGGGAGGCTGAAACTATAGAAGCCGCCAAGCAAGCGATGAGTATTTCATTCTTGCATTGGGGCTTACACGCATGGGCTATTTATACTATAGTCGCTTTATCATTAGCCTATTTCCACTTTCGACGCGGATTACCGCTATCTATTCGCTCAACGCTGTACCCAATATTGGGTAAAAAGATTTATGGGCGTTGGGGCCATACCGTCGATATCTTAGCCGTATTTGGCACTATGTTCGGGGTAGTAACCTCTTTAGGTTTAGGGGTAATGCAGATAAACTCTGGCCTCGAAAACTTATTCGGTATACCCAACTCTTTAACCGTACAGTTCGTTATTATCGCTGTGGTAACCGCATTAGCTTGTGGGTCACTGATGTTAGGTCTTGATAAAGGGATCAAGCGCTTAAGCGATATCAATATGGGTTTTACCGGCGTCCTATTAGCGTTTATGGTCATTTTAGGACCCACATTATTTATTTTTGATAGTTTTATTGAGAACATCGGTAATTACTTAGTAGCTCTAGTACCTTTATCTACTTGGGGTGAGGCTTATAGTAATACTGATTGGCAAAGTGGTTGGACTATATTCTATTGGGCATGGTGGGTAAGTTGGGCGCCATTCGTAGGAGTATTTATTGCCCGTATCAGTCGTGGCCGTACCATACGTGAGTTCGTATTAGGTGTGCTATTAATCCCTATGCTTATTTTGTTCTTTTGGTTCACAACTTTCGGCGGGGTGGCTATTCATATGGAGCTGCTTGCCGCTCTTGATCCCGCATTAGTCAGTCCAGGGTTAGTAGAAGCGGTACAAGCCGATACCGGTAGCGCTATCTTTAAGTTGGTCGAATACTATCCACTTACTAAGCCGGTTACTTTGATGATTGTGATCATGATTGTACTGTGGTTTGTGACTTCATCAGATTCAGCCAGTTTCGTTATTGATATGCTAACGGCTGGTGGTGATACTAATCCGCCGAAGATTCAGCGCTTATTTTGGGCAACGATGGAAGGTTTGATTGCTGCTATCTTATTAGCAGCTGGTGGACTTGGTGGCCTACAAGCCGCCGCTATTGTGGCAGGACTACCGTTTGCATTAGTAATATTTGTGATGATGTATGCGCTGTTACGGGGTCTAGGTCGTGATCGATTGATCCTTTATCGAGCGCAACAACACTTTATCACTGATGAGTCTGCGGATCACAACTCGGCTAATGAGTTCGTCGATGAAGATCTTTTAAAGGGTCCCCCTAAGATTACCTCAGGAGAATAAACGCTAGCTGTTTATTATCTAGATACAGCATTAGCTCGGATGTTTTTGTAACCATAAAACCCTAGGATAGTTAGTTATCTTGGGGTTTTATTGTTTAGTAGAACTATAAAGAGCACTAGCTGATTTGATAGTTAGTGCTTATCTTGTTATGGTGGCCCTCTTAAAAATTTGAGACGATGACATGGATCATGTAAAAGTTGGCCGCTTGGGCCCTTTTCCGCGGGTAAGTAAACCTGTGTTTTTAACCTCTGCGTTATTAATTCTGGCATTTATTGTCTTTGGTGCGTTTTTTAATGAACAAGCAGAATTAGTATTCAATCAAGCAAAAGCATTTGTTTCGATACGTTTTGGCTGGTTCTTTATTGTAGTAGTCAACTTAGCCTTGGTCATGAGTATCTATATGATCTTTAGTCGCTATGGCGATATTAGGCTTGGCCATCAGACCGAAAAGCCAGAATATAATCTATTTTCTTGGATAGGTATGCTGTTTTCAGCGGGTATCGGTATCGGATTGTTATATTGGGGTACTGCTGAGCCGCTGTATCACTTTATGGCACCACCATTAGGAGAAGCTGAAACTATTGCGGCCGCTAAACAGGCAATGAACATCTCATTCCTGCACTATGGTCTGCATGTGTGGGCGATCTACGGTATGGTTGCTTTGTCATTGGCTTATTTCCATTATCGAGTAGGCTTACCTTTAGCCATTCGCTCAACGCTCTATCCTTTGATCGGCAAAAAAATCTACGGTCCTATGGGTCATACGGTCGATACTTTGGCAGTATTTGGTACTATGTTCGGGGTAGTAACGACACTAGGTTTAGGGGTATTACAGATCAACTCAGGTCTTACTACCTTATTTGGTATTCCTAATAATATTACTGTCCAGATTATCTTGATCGCTTTTATCACTATGCTGGCGGGATTATCGCTGTTTATGGGCTTAGATAAAGGCATTAAACGCTTAAGTGATATCAATATATTATTCACTATAGTGCTACTAAGCTTCGTGATTATCTTAGGGCCTACGCAGTTTATTTTTAATAGTTTTGTCGAAAACGTGGGCAACTATCTGCATCAAGTGGTTCCATTAGGTCTATGGACAGAGTCTTATAATGGCGAAGAGAACTGGCAGTCATCTTGGACTATCTTTTACTGGGCCTGGTGGATCAGCTGGTCACCTTTCGTTGGCGTATTTATTGCCCGTATCTCTCGTGGTCGTACTATTCGTGAGTTTATATTGGGGGTGTTATTCATCCCTATTACTATCTTATTCATATGGTTCACCGCCTTCGGTGGTTCAGCTATACATATGGAATTGCTAGCAGCGGCTGATCCTAGTATTGTTAGCCCTGGTCTGATTGAGGCGGTAAAAGCCGATACCGGTAGTGCTATCTTTAAGCTAATGGAATCCTATCCGCTAACCTCAGCCCTTAACTTGCTGATCGTAGTAATGATTGTATTATGGTTTGTGACCTCATCGGATTCTGCTAGTTTCGTTATCGACATGCTGACTTCTGGTGGGGATACCAATCCACCAAAGATTCAGCGTTTATTTTGGGCAGGTACAGAGGGCGTTATCGCTGCAGTATTATTAGCAGCAGGCGGTCTAGGGGCACTACAAGCAGCCTCTATCGTTTCAGGATTTCCGTTTGCCATCGTAATTGTCATTATGATGTATTCGCTACTGCGCGGTCTAAGTCGCGATAGACTGATTCTCTATCGTAATCAGCAGTGGTTTATCACTGAAGAATCCGCAGAGCATAACTCAGCTAATGAATTCCGTGATGAGGACTTATTGACAGGGCCACCTGATTTCGAAAAGTCTACTGATTAAAATATAGCTTGAATAAGCTTAAAGGGTAAACCTAAAAGCCCCAGCTTGGACTATAAGCTAGGGCTTTTTTATGTCAAAAAATTGTATTTAACCGCTCAGCTAACACTCTGTATAAAAATCTACGCTTAAAGTTTAAGATTAGCCCTTAGTCCTAGACAAGACTTTAAAAGCTTTTCCTGAGACGAAGGCAATAGTCTGACAAGCATCAGGCTACGCCGTTTAAGCGCTAAGCATAACAGTCGAATATCGAGCTGATAATTTAAATAAAATAGCGCTGAATAACGACAAAAAAATAGCCCCTATATAGTCTAAGCTATCAAGGGGCTATTTTATAATTCATAAACTTCTATTAGCTAATAGCGACTAATAACATTAAGACTGCTTTTCGATATTGATATATTTATCGAAGTTTTGCGCATAATCGGTGAGATTGTCACTAAGCATTTGGCGATATTGCTTGACATAAAACTCAACGATATCGTCTTTTTCTTTAGCGAAGTCATCGCCTTTGATAAAACCGATTGAAGCGACAGAAGCACTATAACGCGCCGCTGCATAAAGTAGCGAGGCGCCAACTTGACCTGAATGCGCCTGCTCTCCTAGCTGACTATTGGCGACCCCAATGATGGCATCGGCACGCTGGTAGAATGATTGCATCTCTGGAGTTATTTCAACGCTAGCATCAGTGCTATCATTACTATTGATAGTGTTATCGATAGTGTTTTTAGTAGTGTCTTGAGCGTCGTTCTGAGACATAAGCTTGTCCTATTAAATATGAGCTGTAAGATAATTGATTTTAAAAAGGCTTTATAAACCGGCATCTGCTTTTAGGATTTCAGCTTTATCTGTTTTTTCCCAAGTAAAAGCAGTCTCAGAGCCTTCACGACCAAAGTGGCCAAAAGTAGAGGTTTGCTGATACATAGGTTGCAATAAGTTTAGCATGCGCGTAATACCATAAGGGCGCAAGTCAAAATGTTTGCGAATCAGTATGATTATCTCATCATTACTGATCTTGTTAGTGCCAAAAGTATTGATCGAAATAGAAGTAGGTTCAGCGACGCCAATAGCATAACTAATCTGAACTTCACAACGATCCGCAATACCAGCGGCTACGATATTTTTGGCGACATAACGTACAGCATAAGCTGCACTACGATCAACCTTAGAGGGATCCTTACCACTGAATGCACCACCACCATGACGTGCCATACCACCATAAGTATCGACGATAATTTTGCGCCCTGTTAGGCCTGCATCACCTACAGGACCACCAATCACAAACTTACCCGTTGGGTTAATGTGATAGCGAGTACCTGCATGTAACAGCTCTGCTGGCAACACGTGCTTGATAATAGATTCCATGATAGCTTCTTGCAGATCAGCTTGCGAGATACTAGGGTCATGCTGAGTTGACAGTACTACGGCATCGATAGAAGTAGGACGGTTGCCATCATATTTAAGCGTGACTTGTGCTTTAGCATCAGGACGTAACCAAGGCAAATCACCAGCACGGCGCAGCTCAGACTGACGCTGCATTAAACGATGCGCATATTCGATAGGAGCTGGCATAAGCACGTCAGTTTCGTTACTGGCATAACCAAACATCAAGCCTTGATCACCAGCACCTTGCTCTTCAGGGTTTTGACGATCAACGCCTTGGGCGATTTCAGGGGACTGCTTACCGAGCATGTTGATCACGGCACAAGTTTCGCCATCGAAGCCAAGATCAGAGTGATGATAGCCAATACCGTTAACCGTATCACGCACAATACGTTCAAAGTCAATATTAGCAGTAGTAGTGATCTCGCCTGCTAGCACTACAGCACCAGTTTTGACTAAAGTCTCGCAGGCAACACGTGCCTGTAAATCTTCACGCAAGATTGCATCAAGTATCGCATCGGATATTTGATCGGCCATTTTATCTGGGTGGCCTTCGCTTACGGATTCTGAAGTAAATAAACTATATTCACGCATAGTGGGTTCGCTTAATTGCAGGGACTGTTATCGATAAGGTCAGTCATTATTGAATGTGGGAAAAAGAGCAAATAGAACAAAAAATAGCACATTTTACCGTGATTTAGCCCAAAACTCTAGGGTAGCTTTAATATTAGCCAAGCTAGTGCTAACAGTTGGTCACTACTGCTGTCAAACCGTAGCGTAATGCGCTTTCGGCTAGTAGAGTACTGACTACGATAGACAAGGTTCAATCAGCGCTATCGGCTAGCGCAGCTAAAGTCTATAAAACTGACAGCTATTGCCTAATTGCGGTGTATCTAGGCCATTAACCAGCTGTAAAATATCAGTTCGATAGTCTAACGCGTTTAGCGCTATTGTTTGTAGGCTAACGTTATGCTTATTACGAATAATGCTACCAGTTAAAAAGCTGAACGATAGACGATGAAGTTGAGCTGGGCAGTTAAACATCTTAATAATGCCGAACAGATCTAAAGGTTCAAAATTATCAAATACTACAGCCGTTAAGGTTTATATGCAGTTGCCTTAGCGTTTTAAAAGTCGCTATTCACCGTATTTAAATCTCCGCAAAAGCCGCTTTATCCTTAAACATACACTCAGCATACACTGGACATTCGCCGCATTTAGGGGTGCGGGCCTGACAAGTATAGCGCCCATGCAAAATAAGATAATGGTGAGCATCGAGCATAAAGTCAGCGGGTATGCGCGCTACTAGCTTTTGCTCAACGATTAATACGTTTTTGCCAGTAGCTAGCCCAGTACGATTGCCGACTCGAAAGATATGAGTATCAACTGCCATAGTCGGCTGACCAAAAGCAGTATTCAATACCACATTAGCGGTCTTGCGGCCAACACCTGCCAGTGACTCTAAATCTTTACGGTTGTCAGGAACTTGGCCATCGAAGTTATCTATTAAGTCGCGACAAGTCTTGATAACATTTTTTGCTTTAGCATTATAAAGCCCGATGTTTTTTATGTAAGGTTTAAGACCCTCGACCCCTAAAGCCCAAATAGCTGCTGGGGTATTGGCTACTGGATATAACTGCTGAGTGGCAATATTGACACTGATATCAGTAGCCTGCGCTGATAAAATAACGGCGATAAGCAGCTCAAAGTTGCTTTTGTAATGCAGCTCAGTGACAGGCTCTTTAATGGTTTCTGCTAACTTTTCAAAAAAAGGCCTAACATTACGTTTAGGCATTAGTCGCGATGGTGGCGTATTGGCCGTTTTATGTTTGACTGTTTTACTCATATTTATTCATGCCTAGTAATAGGGGCTGATAACACCTTATAACATTTTATAAAAGCTGATAGCTATTGGACTAGGGTTGTTAATAACTGTCAGGGCAGCAATGCTAGTTTTAGCCGCCTTAAATAAGCGCCAACTCTGCTTTTAGAGTCATAAGCTCTTGCTGCTTGGCCGTATTATCACGCACGCTTAACTGTTTTTCTAACTTTTTAATCCTACTACGTAGCTTAGCTGCCGCAATAGTATCTTTGGCTTGCTGCTCACTGATATCTAAAGTTTGACTAGCGGCATTGTTGAGTTTGGCCTCGACCATACTAACTACGGGTCTAGCATTGCTGCTATCAGCTAGCTGTTCAGTGACGCGCTGAAGGTGCGTGTGATAACGCAGGCGCAAATCATCTTGCTCTTGAGTCCGCTCAGCATCAGTCAGCTCACGCTCGATAGTTACTAAGTCGATGCAATCTACTGGGCAAGGCGCTATACATAGCTCACAGCCAGTACATAAGTCAGTAAAGATAGTATGCATATGCTTACCTGTACCAATGATGGCATCGACTGGACAGGCAGGGATACACTTAGTACAGCCAATACAATCATCCTCACGAATGATAGCTCGCACTTCAGTAGGGCGTTTGGATGTCGGTTCTATCGGCCACTTTGAAGGCTCAGCGCTAAGCAAATTGTCAATATCGAGATTATGGTCAGTAGCAATAATCTGCGCAATAGCATCAGTAACTGGCTGACCGCCTGGCACACACTTATTATAGGGCTCATAGTTAGTGACGATAGCAGTAGCATAGGGCAGACAGCCATCAGGATGCTCGCATAAGCCGCACTGAGTCTGGGGTAAACAAGCATCGATCTGCGCTATCTTTAATTGAGTCGCTGTCGGTAAAGTATCAATAGTCAAAGTATCAAAGAGGATAGGGAGACTAGTTAAGCGCGTATGACTACTGGTAGGAGTACTGGTATAACTGGACATTTGATAACTGGCCTATAAGCTGGTATAAAAATTAATGGTAAAACTATTGTTCGCCATGACTGTCATTTGCAACAAGGTTTACAGACAAACCCCTTGCTCTTGCGCAATTTGGGCAATCAAATCATAAGCGATACTGCCCTTAAAAGGGATCTTCGGCAAGTTCGATATATCAAAGAACTCTGCATGAGACAGCTCATCTTCTTGGATCACGATATCACCACTGACATAACTGGCTCGAAAGCCTAGCATTAAGTTGGATGGAAACGGCCAAGGCTGGCTACTCACATAGCGAATATCAGTCACCCGAATACCAACTTCCTCAGCCACTTCACGTACTACTGCATGCTCTAAGCTCTCACCAACTTCAACAAAGCCAGCAATCAAACCATACTGCAATGAGGGCGTCTTTTGCCCATAGCGGTGATGATGTGCCAGCAAGACTTGCATCTCATTAGTCACGGGATTAAGTCGAGTAATAGCCGTAATTACACATGGCTGCACTCGTGGATATTGACGCAGTCGGCAGACTGAGCATACCATCGCTCGCTCACCGGATGTGGCTAATTTTACAGGCGCACTGCAACGGCTACAGAATTGAGTATCGGCTTGCCAGCGCAATAACTGTATAGCTTGACTAAGCTGATCGGCGAGGGCTACTGACAACGTAGCTAATAGCTGGCGATAGGGAATAAAGGCCGTTGTGGCACTGTCATTAGCTTCTAATACAGCATTTTTATTAGCATCATCTGCACCTGCATCGACACTTGATAACGGGGTTATCTTAGGTAAAGCCAGTTGATGGTTTTGTGCATAATAATAAGTAATAGCGCTAGTCGCTGGTGCGTCATGCTGCATAACTATCGAGTCAGCCGTCGTCGAATCAGCTGATTGCCAGTAGCTAGGCGCTAAGCTGATCTGTAGTTGGACGCGGCCTAATTGGTAAGGTGGCTGCGACTTATGGTCAGTGCTAACTGCTGGCAAGTCAACTAGTACAGGGGACCAGCCGCTAACTGTTTGCTGACATAACAAAGTTTCATCTTCAAAAACAAATGCACTACTCATTAATAGCTATCCAAATAAATTATATAAAACAACTTTTAAAAAAGACGCCTAAAGAAAATATTTTCGTTGAGCGTCCAAAACTAAGCATTTGACACTAAACATTCAAACTAAGCATTTAAGACTGAGCACTTAAACTAAGCATTTAAGACTGAGCACTTAAACTAAGCATTTAACACTAAACATTCAAACTAAGCATTTAAACTAGCTAGCCAAAAATTGACTCACAGTTATTAGGCGGCCAGTAGCTTGCTTAAGCTATGTTGACCCACTTCCAGCGCCTGCTTTATTACCGGTCGCTTATGTTGAGAGCCGTCCAAATAATAATCTACCGACACCAGCACATCAGCAATATAAGCCAGTATATCGCTGTTAATCAGCTGATTGGATTCAATGCAGGGTGTCAAAAATTTTGCCAATTGCTTGAGCATAGTCGCTGAAGTCGATAACTGTAAAAAGCTAAGCGCCCCAGCCACTTGACTCATAGTAGGGGGCACTGCTTTTAATAGCTGTAAATCCTGTTCAGGAACTAGCGAATACTCATTGATAAGTTTTTCGGTACTAGCAAGGGCGCTACGGCACTCTTTAATCACTGTCTCATAAGCGCTATTGAGCTGATGCAAGGAGATATTAGTATTATTCAGGGGTAGATAGACTTCACCTGGCGTATGAATCTCAGCCATAGTGATAATAGCGTTTTCAGCGCTCATAAGGGCTAGCAATAAATAATCGAAGTCATCAGGAGTCGGTCGCTGCCATTGACTTACCGTTTGCGCTGCACAGCGCAGGGTAGTAGCTGCTGAATTTAGGCCTATCAATTGTAGGGTAGAGCCTAACAGCATAAGCTCAGCAACTATTTGCTCGGCTTGAGCGGCAGAGTCATTGAGCCCAGGAATAGCAAAATCATATCGAGAATAAATATCTATTGTTTCTTTGATAGTATTTATATGCAGTTGAACCCACTCATTTAGAGGATCAGTGACTTGTCGATTAGGACCAAACAAAAAGCCCTTCATTCGCTCGCACTGAGTACTGTCCAGCTTATTGCTAGCGTACTGCTCACCTACCATCTTTGCTGACTGATGGTCACGTTGGCAGGCAAAGCTCACTAAGTCAGCAAAGCGAGTGTCGATAATGGGTAAATAATTATGAAACTGCTGTTCTAAATAAATAAGCGTGTGCTTTTGGCGTATAGTTAAAGGTAAGATGGCCTCGATATCGGTGACTAGCGCATTAGCGGCTTGCCAAAACAAGGTTTGACTATGAGTAGCAATCAGCGCACAAGCAGCGCTCATAGATTCGACTTTTTGCTTATCTATTGCACTAAGATCACCGTCTTTATTGGTCAACACTACTGCCAAACCACTACGATAACCATGACACAGAAGTTTATGATCTAAGTTTAGACTACTCAAAGGCTCAAAGTTTTTCTCAGGGTTAGCAATGACTACACTGCTACTACTAAAAGCAGAAAAATAGTATTCATCTACAGGGTCTATACCGCAATGGCTATAGAGCGTGTTAATAATAGGCAATACTAAGCTGGGCTCTACTGTCTCAGTCAAAAGCACAAATTCAATATAACGATCAAAGGTCATAATAGCCTCTGACAAGTCCATAATGAGGGGAGCATCAGTTGAGTCATGGTCATCATTACTGTCATTGTACTGACTGTGGTAATAGAGCTGCTGCAAAGCTGCGCCTATAGCACTACTAAGTAATTGCGCATCCTTTAAAGCAATCAGCTCAAAGATGCTAGACAACTGCTTCAATACTTCAATCGATTCTAATAATAATGCAGCTTTTTGCTTATCATCATTGAATTCAGTTAAATGATATTCAGTGTCTTTTAAAATAATGACAATCTCTTGATGCAGTAAGTGCAAGGAGGGGAGATTAAAATTAGTAATGCTAAGTGTGGGTATACTCAAAGCTAATTGCTCAGTCTGACTCATAATTATTTTTCCGTAAAATTGCGAACTATAAAATGTAAGTAATAGGCTGCAAGTAGCTAAGTTTGGGCGATAAAATATCAATAATTGAGATTAATTTTTAGTATTGAAAACTGGTTTTACAGCGCTATTAAAAATGCTGCTCAGCTGATTACCACTGGGTCATTTTAGTTTTGAGCTCAGGATTTTTTTCTGCCAAGTTAGCGAACCAAGCCTCATTGGCAGTACGGTCCGCTGCTGAGTCTACTAATAGCGCAGCAAGATTGGCAAAATTACTATGAGCAGTATGGCCGCCTTCCGTCTGACTGTCTTCCTCTATCCCTAGCGTCACTTGACCGCCAGTCATAGCCAAATAGACTTCTGCCAAAATCTCCGAATCCAGTAAAGCCCCATGAAAAGTACGGTCTTGTTTACCGACATCTAGGCGCCGTACTAAAGCATCTAGGGTGTTCTTTTGTCCTGGATACTGCTGTTTAGCCATAGACAGTGAGTCTGTCACTTGCACACGCTGAGCAAAGTCCGTCATACCCACTCTATCGAATTCCATGGTCAAAAAGCTCATGTCAAACGAAGCGTTATGGGCGATGATCTCAGCGCCATCCATAAAGTCATACAATGGCTGAGCTACCTGATCAAAGGTAGGCTTGTCGCTCAAAAAAGCCTCTGATATACCGTGAATACGCACTACCACTTCATCCATACCACGCTGTGGATTGATATAGACGTGTAGTTTTTCACCAGTGAATTTACGTCCAATCATCTCTACAATACCTACTTCAATGATCCGATCGCCTTTGAGCGCATCCAATCCTGTAGTTTCGGTATCCATAATGAGCTGACGATTAGTCTCACCACGATGAATAGGCTTAGGCAACAAAGGGCGAAAATTCGGATTGGCGCGACTAGTATCGCCATCGAACTTAGTTACTTCGGTTAGATCTTTATTATCTATACTTAAGTTGTCTGTCGTCATAACGTTGGTAACCATAGCATTAGTGATCATAGTAGGGGTGCTGATAGGCGAGCTGATACTTACAGCAGGCGCATCGAGTTTAGCCTTAGCATTATTTATCGCATGATCTGTCTTTGCATTATTAGTATTAGCACTATCAGTTGTTGCACTATTAATAGTTACAGTATCAATAGCTGCCTTATCAATAGATGCCTTATCAATAGATGCCTTATCAATAGTGTGCTCATAAGCAGGTTGCGGCGAATTAACAGCAACCCTTGCTTGCAAAGCCAAGTCATTGCTGGACTCAGCACTAAACGACTCATCTATTGGGTGATTTGTTTCTTCTGCTTCTGCTTCGTCTGCTTCGTCATCTAATTCATCTAAGCCTAACGGGTCAAAATCTAACCAGTCCTCGTTCGCCAAAGCTTGCACTTTTTGGTTAAATTGCTCTGTAGGAACCGTAGTACTATTATCAGCTATGGAGAGTTTTTTTTTAGCAATACTATTAGTATTTTGCTCGCTGCTTGAGGTTACCCCAAGATTGGCCAGCTCATCAGCCTTTTCATTACCGACATGGCCAGCATGACCTTTGACCCAATGCCAACTGACCTCACGCGCACTATTCAATGCATCCAACTGCTGCCATAAATCTTGATTGGCTACTGGCTTTTTGCTAGCCGTTTTCCAGCCCCGTTTTTTCCAGTTAGCGATCCATTCCGTAATACCGTTTTTTACATAGCTTGAGTCAGTCCAAATCTCTAGCTTGAACTCATTCGGGCTGTGCTTGAGCGCTTGGATAGCGCCCATTAGCTCCATACGGTTATTAGTAGTATCCGCCTCACCGCCATATAAGTCTTGAGTGCTACCATCACTAAATATTAGATGAGCGCCCCAACCACCAGCGCCAGGATTACCCTTACAAGCACCGTCGGTATAAGCTACGGTAGTATTGAGCTTGGCGGCCATAGGGTCAATAGCAAGGTTGGCAGTGGTGGACGCTGTTGACATAAAGTTCTCTGACATAAAAGCTCGTTGAGTTTATTAATGAGTTAATAACTATTTATTGATTATTCAATGATTAAAAAGGGTCTGGCTCGATTGGCAATAAATCAGCACGCCCTAGTTTTATAAAGTATTTTTAATCGGTTATAGTGTAGCAAATTAAACAAGGTCAATGATAACAAATAGCTTGCCAATAGCGCTGACCCTAAACTATAGAATCATCAACTATAAAGCACATATCAAAACAGAAAACGATGGAATTTCTGCTAAAATAACAGCCTTCTTTAACGCTTTTAATACCCTAATGCAGGATAACGATGCCATGCCCTTACGCTCAGATATTATTGGCAACAAGCTTACTATATTGGCGACTAGTCTCACAGCCTGTAGTGTACTATTTTTGACCAGCTGTAGCGATAACAACAGCACAGCTGCAGATACTAAAGCGGTTGAACCGGCGGTAGATCTGTCTATATTTGAGGGCTGCTATACGGTAAGTAGTGACGAACCGGCGCAAATCAAAGTTAGTGAACAGCAAGGCGTTTGGGTAATGCAAATGAAAGAGCCAGCTAGTGCCAAGCGTGTCTGGGATACCCCTGAGCCCTTAGAAATTGTCAAAAGCAGCGAAATTCCAAAATTCTTTTCGATAGACCCAGATAATGTTGATGCCGTAATCGCTCGTCCTGATCGAGTTCTAGTCTTGGCTCATGTCAAACCAGTATATGCCAATATAGATCCGCTATTAGATAGCGAGTATTTGTCCTATATTTATAAAGGCTCAAATACTATCTATCGGGTGAAGTGTGATGAAATTAATACCGATATTTTGGCCAATCCGCATGCTAATTTGGTCATCGATAATGTCAATGACAGTATTTGATTACCAGACTGTCCAAGCTTGAGCTATTGTTTGTATACTGGTTGCTGATATAGAATTTTATTAAGTACTACAAGAGTCAAAATCTATGAATTTTTTGAGTTATGTCATTTTAGGTGGCTTGTCTTATGCGGCAGGTTGGGCGGTCAGGGTTCACGTATTGGCTAAACAGCCAGCACCAGAGCAACCCTATAATCTAAAGCATCCCACTATTTTGGGTTATTTGGCTGGGTTTTTTATTATTATGCTCATTATTTCATGGCTAATCGGTCGTTATATATTGGGTCATCTACAGATAGATTTATTGTTTATTATTATCAACAGCATCGTTGCTACTTTTGTGTTTTCATTTGGTCTAAACCCAGAAAAAGCCCGTTATGAGGTGCCTGATGATAAGTTTTAAATCGTGCTCTTTAGACAGTCTACTTTAAGTAATCAATAAAGCATAAGAGCACTATTTTTAAGCAAAAATAATGACCAAGGCTATTAGGCATTGGTCATCTACATGATACTGTTTTTTATAGTTCTACTTACTATGAAGCTATCAACAGCTCAGAGCATCTATTAAGCTTCTGTTTGGGCTGATTCATGCTTTTGTGCTTGTTTCCATGCTTGATATTTATGCAGATCTTTTTCGACTAGTTTTAAACAAAAAGCAATGACTAGAGCATCATCAATGTGACCAATAACCGGGATGAAGTCTGGAATGATATCAATAGGGTTTATCACATAGATCAAACCAAAAACGATCGCTGAGATGGTCTTATAAGGGATGTCACGATAGTTACCTTGATAGTAATCTTTGACTAAGCTGACAAACAAAACGATATCAGTAGTAAAGCGCTCAAGATGGCTACTGTCTTTTATTTTTTCTTTAAGATTTTCTTCTTCTTCAATAATATACTCAAGATCAGCATCTAATAACTTTTCATCTTTTATGCTATTTTGCATCTCTTCAGTTTTAGCATTGATTTTATCGTTAAATAGCATATTTTTGCTAAGGTTAGTATCATCCTTCTTTTTGTCCGTCATTATCATTATTCCTTATTTTGGTTTATTAGTGAGTGCATACTATAGCAAGAGTGTTGGTAGCTACCAAATATAGTTACTTAGCAATTTGTTATGCGCTGGTAGCAACCTTGCTGTTGGTAGTAACCTTCTAGGTAGCAAGGTTATTATACGAGCACATCATGTAACCTTTTCATAAAAGCTTTTCATGAAACGTCGTCATAAAACCTTTTCATAAAACATCGTCAGCTAAGCTTGTACGCATTGACACAAAATATTTTAAGCTTAGATAGCTATATAGGAGGTTAATAAAGTTTTGATAGCCTCTTATAATAGCTAATCTAAGATAATTAAGCTTTAAGGTAACTGTATAACATGCCGCAAACAACTTCTAAGTCCCTAGTCTCACTAATAAATACTAGTCTCAAGCCTGAGCTCAGTCGTCGGCAGTTCTTACGTCGCTTAGGAGTAGGGGCGAGTGCCAGCTTATTAGCCAGCCAAAGCATCGCCCAATCGTTAGCCATCGATATTACAGATCACGAAAGTGCGCAGCTAACCAAAGATGACCTACCAGCCGCCAGCATTGACGCTAATCCGTCATTAGTGGCTAATACCAAAGCTACTAGCGCCCCAAGCCAGTGTCTAAACCCTAGTATTGAGACTCGTCTATTTGCCAGCTCCAATGTCGGTGCCAATGAGGTGCGTAATCAGTTGGCGCTGCAACGTATGGCTTGTGCAGGATTCAAAATACAGAATCCAGCGATTACTGAGCGTCAATACTTACGCTTTGCTGGTACTGATAGCCAACGTGCTAGCGATTTGCAAAATATCGCTAGCGGCGCGATCGCTGCGCCCAAACTCCTATTAGGCGTACGTGGTGGTTATGGGGCGATGCGTATCCTACCTTCAATAGACTGGCGGACTCTTGGTAGTATTATGGCAGAGCGGGCAACGGTTTTAGTAGGCTTTAGTGATGTGACGGCTATTCAATGCGCTTTGCTTGCCCAAGGTAAGATGAGCTCGCTTGCTGGGCCGATGCTATATAGCGAGTTTGGCAAAACGAATCCGGATCAAGTCAGTTGTCGACAGTTTGCTCAAGCACTGAGCAACCCGAAGCTAACTATTGAGGTTAACAGCGCTGCGTTAACTAGCGAGCAGTTGCCAGTTATTTTTGCAGACAATAGCAGCCAAATGATTACTGGTACTATTTGGGGTGGCAATCTGAGCGTAGTATCGGCGCTGGCGGGTAGTCCTTATCTGCCCCGTATCGATGGCGGCATTGTATTCTTAGAGGATGTTGGGGAGCAGACCTATCGTATCGAACGCATGCTTTATGATCTGTATTTAGCAGGGGTATTCAAAGGTCAGCAAGCCATTGTGTTTGGTGCTTTGACTGGGACAGGTGAGGATAGCTATGACCCTCGCTATGATGTAGCCGTAGTGATTCGTCAGTTACATGAGCTGACTGGCTTACCTATCTATAATGGCATGAGTTTTGGTCATATTAGTCAAAAATCCAGCTTTCCATTAGGAGCCACTTGTCAGATTAGCGCTAATACGGCTGGTGGCTATCAACTGAGTTTTGCCGATTATCCTACTATTAAGGCAGAGGCTATTAATGTTGAAGGGTTTTGGCAGCAGGCTTAATAGTAGTTATAACCCCTGCCAAGAATAGGCTAAGTTAGCCTTATTTTGGATAGCGACTTAGCGGTTTAAATTGCTAGGTAATTTATTGATATCTTAAATAATATTAATATCTAATCCTGTTAAATATAGCTAAACTGAATAAGTTAGCTAAGGCTGTTGAGTTCCCTCTAATAGTAGCTGATAACCAGTAGTTGATAGCTAGAATTTCATAAGCTAGATAAAAATTTTATAAGCTAAGTAATGGCAAGTCATGTCAGCGCATAAGCTAAGATTATCGAATTAGCAGTTTATTATTAATAGGGAGAGTATTCATCATGCCTATATTTAAACTACCCTCAATTTATAGAATGTGGCTATTAAGCTTAGCGTTAGGGTTAACATTGCCCGCATCCGCATCCGCATCCGTATCTGCATCATCAGACTTTACCACTATAAAATCGCTTGCTGAGCAAGGCAATTCAGAGGCGCAATTTCAACTTGGCATCCTATATTTTGAAGGCGATGGGATAATACAAGATTACGATCGAGCTGTTAAATGGCTGACCCAAGCCGCTGACCAAGGCGATGCAAAGGCGCAATATGTTCTCGGTGGCATGTCCTACTTCGGTAAAGGCGTTGAGCAAGATTATGCTAAGGCTAGGCAGTGGTGGCAGTCATCAGCAAAGCAGGGCTATGACGAAGCCCAGTATAATCTTGGGGTCATGTATAGTAGTGGCGAAGGAGTGACTAAAAACCATCTACAAGCGTTTGAGTGGTATCAAAAAGCCGCCAAACAAGGCCAAGTTGACGCCCAAAATAATCTTGGGGTCATGTATGAGAACGCTAGCGGTATTCCTCAAGATTATGATAAAGCGGTGAGCTGGTACAAAAAATCTGCCGCTCAAGGTTTGGCCGAATCGCAATATAACTTGGCTTGGATGTATGAGACTGGTCAAGGTGTTCCTCGAGATTATGAGCAAGCATTTAATTGGTATTTAAAAGCGGCCAAACAAGGTGATCCTATGGCAGAATATGTTATTGGTACTATGTACAACTATGGCAGAGGGGTAGTGCAAGACAAATCGCAAGCGGCATTATGGTTTAATAAAGTTTGTGATGATAGTACAAAAATGGGCTGCAATCAGTAATGGCCGCTCTATAAGCAATAAGTTATAAAGTATTGAGCGCACTGTAAAAAATATGCATAAGCTCAATTGTCATCATCTTTATTATAAGGAATGGCCATGACTATAACCAGATTAAAACTGACTTCTATGCAAACGATGATGGCTTTAGCGTTATCGTTTGGACTAACCCCACCAGTAGTAGCCTCAGACTTTGCTACTACTAAGGCTGCCGCTGAACAAGGTGAGGCTGTGGCTCAATATAATCTAGGGGTTAAGTATGATAAAGGCAGAGAGGTTCGCCAAGACCATGTAAAAGCAGTCGAATGGTATAAAAAATCAGCTGAGCAAGGGTTGTTAGAAGCGCAGTATAACTTGGCGGTTTCCTATGATACTGGCGAAGGTACTAGGCAAGATTATGGCAAGGCGTTTGAATGGTTCCAAAAAGCCGCTGAACAAGGGGACGCTGATGCTCAATATAGCCTCGGAAACTTATACAACAACGGCAATGGAGTTAGCCAAAATTATATCAAGGCTTTTGCTTGGTATCGACGAGCCGCTTTGCAAGACCACGCCAATGGTCAATACGCGCTTGGCTGGATGTACGACAACGGTAAAGGCATTCGTCAAAGCGACACCCTAGCAAAAGAATGGTACCAAATGGCTTGTGATAACGGTAATGAAGATGGCTGCGATTAACTCATCCACTGAGGGTCAAGGTGACTAAAAAGTGAACTGCTATTGCCGCTCATTTGTTTGATTTTTTCGTTTGGTTTAACAATATTATCACGTATTCATTAATATGATCTTCTAAACCCTAAACAGCTTAACCTTCAGCACTCTCTACCCAATCAAACTCTTCTAGAATACGCAACCATTGACTATCTAAGCCTGCTGTTAGCCGCAAGGGCTCAGCAGTCACTGGATGGCTGAGCGCCAAAGTTTGGGCATGTAGCAGCATACGCGCGCAATCATATTGAGTACGAAAAAATCGATTGTGCCGTCCATCACCGTGACTAGTATCACCCACTATATGATGAAATAAATGTCGCATATGCCGACGTAGTTGATGCTTGCGCCCAGTCTCAGGTGTTAAGCGTACTAGACTATAGCGGCTAGTGTCATGCTTTTTTGATACCGCAAAGGGCAGCTCAATTTGTGCCAAACTCTGCCAATGGGTCACCGCCTCTTGAGCTTCTTTTTCCAAATCGGCAAACTTATCGGCGATAGCATCAGGCTTAAAGCTCAATGCATAATCAATGGTGCCTTGCTCTGTCATATAGCCGCGCACCACGGCTAAATATTGCTTGGTTACTTGGTGATCAGTAAAAGCCTCATTCAAGCTGCGTGCTACGCTTGGGCTCTTGGCAAATAACAATACGCCTGAAGTCGGCTTGTCCAACCTATGAACCGGAAAGACATGGCAGCCTACCGCATCACGGGTGAGCTGCATAGCAAAGCGCGTCTCGCCTTTATCCAGCCAACTGCGATGCACCAACAGACCGGCCTCTTTATTAATCGCTACCAGAAACTCATCTTCATAGATAATTTCTATTGGGTTAGCGCTATCGTTGTCTATACCCGTGTTTTCAGTGTCGCTTTCTATACTCATGTTTTTAGTGCCTATACTTTAGATGCTATAATTATAGCTCTGCTATCTTTTCTAAGTATCTTTTTTATCGTACCTTAGCAAGTCGTCACGCAAAAATCTCTGACAATAATTCTACTTACACTTGCACTGATATTTGTTGTCCATACCTAAGCGTTTAAACTGACTCAATGCTTCAAAAATTCTAAAAACTATCAAGTTTTATGATGATAGGGCCAAAGTAGGTAGGCTAATCTGGTGTTTGGGTTCTGTAGTGAAAATCTGAATCTTAGGATATATGCTATATACGTTAGTAAGCTGAGCTCTTAAAATAATGACAGTGTACTCGATGGAGTGCATAAAGTGAGCTTTTCGAATATAAATATTAACTTAGGAATTTCTGCTAATAAATTATGATAAATGCTGTATTAGCTAAACTAGCAGGACCAAGGATGCAACCATAAAAAAAGCACCGAGCCTTCAAATGGTTTGGTGCTTTTTTTAGCTTAGTGATTTTTTGTTTTTAACTCAGAGCTAGTGTTTATAGCAGCTCTTTTCGCAGCTGCGCAGGGGACTTAGGTGACAATAAGCTAGGGGCTACATCGAGCACCGTTTTCGCTCCAGTTTCGCCAGCCAAGTTCATCTTATAAGCGGCACGGGCATAAGCCACCAGCACGCTAGAGGTAAACTCAGGGTTGCTGCCGAGCTTTAATGAAAACTCCAGCACTTGGTTGTTTTGCTCATCATCAAGGCCGCTAACCCCACTGCGAATTACAAAGCCACCGTGCGGCATTTTACCGTGCTCAGACTCAAAAGTCTGCTGATCGATAAAATGTACTGTGGTGTCATAGTCAGCAAAGTAATCCGGCATAGTGACTATAGTATTGCGCACCGTGTCAGCATCGGCGCCATCGGCTAACACGATATAGCATTCACGGGTATGCTTCTCACGGGTGCTTAGCGTGGGCTGTTCGCCATTGCGTACTCGTGCCATAGCAGACTCTGAGGGAAGGGTATATTGCACGCCCGACTTCACCCCATCCACGCGGCGTACTGCATCTGAGTGTCCTTGGCTTAAGCCTTTACCCCAAAAGGTATAAGTCTCGCCGACTGGTAAAATAGCTTCGCCATATAAGCGGTTGATAGAAAACAGTCCAGGATCCCAGCCTACCGACAACATAGCTACTTTGCCAGCTTTCTTAGCAGGGGCATCAAGAGCGGCAAAGTACTCAGGAATCTTAGCGTGAGTATCGAAGCTGTCGACAATATTAAAAAGACTTGCGAATGCTGGGCCTTGCTCGGGCAAATCTGACTTAGAGCCGCCGCATAAGATCAGTACGTCTATGTCATCTTTGTATTGCGCAATGTCATCCATGGCATAGACGGGTATGCTGGTGTCAATAAGGGTGACCGAAGTGGGATCTCGGCGACTAAATACACAGACTAACTGCATGTCTGGATTCTGCTTAATAGCGGCTTGCGTACCGCGTCCGAGGTTGCCGTAACCGGCGATGGCAACTCTAATTATTGCTGTCATTATGATTAGCCTTACGTTATTGTAGCGAACAGTCTGTTACTGTTGAGGTGATATTTATCAAGTAATACAGGTTAACTGATAAGGGTGTGCCGTAAGCTGCACGTCACTTATCAGTATTATTATTTGCAGAAAATAAAATTTAAAAAGAGGTAGTCCATAAACATTGTGATTATAGCTGACAGTTAAGCGATTACCGTAATAAATTTCTGCTCCTAGTCAACTTAATGACCGTTTTTCACTATAGTCCCCTCGATATGCAGCCTATAACAGGACTTGATCCATTATATTTTATCGAGTGTGTAAGTTTATCGGTTAACAGAACCTTCTAAGCTTATTGAAACTTAGCCAAGGCTCTTGTTAAGATTAGCCGCATCTATAGTTATCTTTGCTCAATGTTAGAGTTTTGAACAGAGGGCAGCGGTCAAGTAGTAACTAATAACCAGTCATTTATCAGTTACTATTTGGGCAGCTACTACACCTTTACGCTCATAAAAATAAGAAAAAATATATTATGCAACCAGATACTTCCAACCCTCTCTCCTTCAGAAAGTACCCTTCAACCACCGCTATGCAGTGCTTTGAGACAGCCGCGCGCCATTTGAGTTTTACCAATGCCGCCTTAGAGCTGCACATGACGCAAAGTGCCGTGAGCAAGCAAGTCGCGCAGTTAGAAGAGATGCTCAATATTTCTTTGTTTTATCGTACTTCGCAGCGTATCTCGCTGACGCCAGCGGGCAAAGACTACTATATCGATGTGCTCAATATTCTAAAAAATATTGAGACAGCCACGATCAAGCTGATGTCGCACAGTAGCAATGTCGAAGTGCTAAAAATGGTGTCGCACCCGACTTTTTGTGCGCGTTGGCTGATTCCGGCGCTACAAGGGTTTAGTCAGGTAAACCCTTTGATTAGATTGGATATTAAAGAGCAGGTAGGGCCGTTTTTCTCTGAAGAGCACGATATCGATATTGCGTTCTTATATGGGGAGGGGACTTGGTCGGGAATGGAGACTTTCAAATTATTTGATGAGTACTGTGTGGCGGTTTGCCACCCTGATTATTTGCAGGGTCAACCGTTGACACCACAACAGTCGGACAGTTATGTCTTGCTGCAACTGAGCTCAAGACCGAGCGCTTGGTATGAATATTTTAAACAGCAGCTGATTAGCTTGGATGGTACCTTCGTAGGGCCACGTTTTGATACCTTCCATGCTTGTATTTCAGCAGCTTTAAGCGGTTATGGAGTAGCTTTAGTGCCGCTACGTCTAGTAGCGCCGGAGCTACAATCCGGTCAATTGGTTACCGCGTGGAATTATGCAGCTAAAGGCAGAGGATCTTATTATATGTCGTTCCCATTGTCGCTTGGAAGTTCGCATAAAACCAAAGTGATGCAAGCCTGGATAGCGAGCTATCTAGAAACCTCGAGCCACAGTCAGATTGAATTGGCCGGTTCGTTAGGGATTACTTTTAACAGCGTTAGTCATGAATAATATCAGTTACAAATAACGAATTTTACTATAAGACGAAAAAGGGGTAGGAGAAGACTGTAGCAGTTTGCCACAGAGCCATTGTATGCAGATTTTCCGAGCATGCTATAGCGGTTATTTTGTGGCTGTGTTTTGGCAATGTTCTGGCGCTCATGACCAAAATGTTAACTGGCAATGACAAAAAGGAAGGCCTGCCCAACTATTATTCGTTTGCCCAAATCCTGTGGTTTTGTTGAAATGAGGGTCTAACTCAAGGAAGGTGAGAGACGTTCATGGATTCGTTATATAACGTCACCGATGCATTCACAATGGTGCATCCAGTGACGCTTAGCAAAGGCAAAAATGCGCACGTTTGGGATACCGATGGCAAGCGCTATATCGATTTCGTCGGCGGTATCGGGGTATTAAACTTTGGCCATTGCCATCCGCACATCGTTGACGCTATCGTCGAGCAGTCACAAAACCTCATCCACTACGCCTACAATGCGGCCGGACACGTCCCTTACCAAACTCTCATGCCTAGACTCTGCGATTTGATACCCATCGAAGGCGAGCTGGCGGGCATGCTGACCAACTGCGGGGCCGAAGCCACCGAAAATGCGATTAAAGTCGCACGTATGAAGACCGGTCGGGTCGGTGTCATCGCTTTTGATGGTGGCTTTCATGGCCGTACCCTTGCCGCCGTCAACCTCAACGGTAAAGTGGCTCCCTATAAACGCGGTCTTGGCCCTCTTGCTGGCAGCGTCTACCATATTCCATTCCCAAGCCCTGACAATGACATCAGTGACCAGCAGGCCATTGACGCTTTGCTGCGCCTATTCGAAGTTGAAACTGATATTCATAACATTGGCGCTGTCATCATGGAGCCAGTGCAAGGCGAGGGCGGCTTTCAATTAATGTCGCCAGAATTTGCTCAGTATCTACGTAAATTCTGTGATGACAACGGCATCTTGCTGATTATGGATGAGATTCAATCCGGCTTTGGCCGTACCGGCATGCCCTTTGCGTTCAGTCATTTAGGGATCGAGCCCGATATGATTTTGCTGGGCAAAAGTATTGCCGGTGGTATGCCATTAGGCGCAGTGATTGGCAAAGGTAGCGTGATGAACGACTTACCTAAAGGCAGTTTGGGCGGCACCTATTCGGGCAATCCGGTAGCTTGTGCAGCTGCTAATGCCACCCTCGATATTATGATGGAGGACGCTGTTTGGGATTCTGCCAAACACTATCAGCAGACTATTCAAGCGACTATTGAGCAGTGGCAACAAGAGGGTCTGACCCCTTGGCTATACGGTCTAACGGGTATCGGCGCTATGCGTGGTATCGAGCTGCGCCACCCTTCTTACGGTACGCATCCGAGCGTGATGGCTTACATCTTAGCGGAAGGTCGTAAGCAAGGTCTGCTATTGATGCCGAGCGGCAAATACCGCCATATTATTCGTCTACTAGCGCCATTAACCATAGAGCCTGAGACTTTAAAAGAAGGCCTAGATATCTTAAAGGGCATCCTAGCGTCCATTCCTAACGAGCTACCTAACTAGCTGCCTAACTAGCTGCCAATCGCGTAGCAAAATGAGCTGCCGATTTAGTAAACGTTTTTGCCTATCTGTTTTGTTATTTAAGCCAATTTAAGGGGAATAACCGTGAGTTCAGATCAGTTGAGTTCAAACCAAGATTTCATGAGCAGTGATGCGATTCGTCATAGCTTCTCACTCGCCATGTCGAAGATGTACCAAAAAGAAGTGCCGCTCTATACCGACTTGATGGATTTGGTGGCTGAGGTCAATGAGGGAGTATTAACCCAGCAACCTGAGATTGCCACCCAGCTTAAACATACGGGTGAAATCGATAGACTGAGCATGGAGCGTCATGGCGCGATTCGTTTGGGGACTGCGGGAGAGTTGGCGATGATGCGTCGCTTATTTGCAGTTATGGGCATGCAGCCGGTGGGCTATTATGACCTAGCTCCTGCAGGCGTGCCGGTGCATTCTACGGCGTTTCGTGCGGTGGACACGGCATCACTAAATAACAGTCCTTTTCGCGTATTTACCTCACTATTGCGTTTAGATCTAATCGGTGATGAGACGCTTAAACAACAAGCCCAAGCGGCTCTAGATGCCCGTAACATCTTTACCGATGGCGCGGTCAAACTGATTGAAACTTATGAGCAAGAGGGTGGTGTAACTCAAGAACAGGGCGAGCAATTCGTGCAAGAAGCGTTGGAGACTTTCCGCTGGCATGAGCAGTCACCTATTGCCAAAAATATCTATGAGCAGTTGGCCAGTCAGCATCAATTGATTGCCGATGTAGTCGGATTTAAAGGGCCGCATATCAACCATTTAACCCCACGGACGCTAGATATTGATGCGGTACAACAAGGCATGCAGAGCCGTGGTATTCCGCCGAAAGCTATCATCGAAGGGCCGCCGCGCCGCAACTGCCCAATTCTGCTCCGCCAGACCAGCTTTAAGGCATTAGTAGAACCCGTGAGCTTTAAAGGAGTCGATGGTCAGTACGAATCCGGCCAACATACCGCTCGCTTTGGTGAGATTGAACAGCGCGGTGTCGCGTTAACGCCAAAAGGCCGGGCCTTGTACGATCAATTGCTTAGTGAAGCCCGTGACAAGTTAGGCGCAACACCAAATGAAAAAAACGCCGAGCAGTATTACCAATTGTTGAGCGAGTCTTTTGTCGCCTTCCCAGACGACTATCAAGCGCTGCACGAGCAACAGCTGGCTTATTTCCATTATCAACCTAGTGAGACTCATTCTGCAGAATTAACAAGTTTGGAGATTTCTACTGATAATTTACAACAGTTGATTGAGCAAGGCGTTATTCGTATCGAACCGATTGTTTATGAAGACTTTTTGCCAGTCAGTGCAGCCGGGATCTTCCAATCCAATCTACACAGTGATACCGCCAGCAGCTATGAGGGGCAGTCTAACCAAAAAGAGTTCGAGCAAGCTTTAGGAGCAAGTGTGCAGGATGAGTTGGCACTATATCAGCAGATGCAAGATAACAGCCTACAGGTATGTCTAGCGTCTTTACAGCAGGTGGCCTAGCTAATGACTAGTTAAAACTATGATTAATTCAAGTTTAATCCCATAAGTTTAGTGTGCCATTCCAAAAATGAATGACAGCAAGAAATTTATTATTTTGCAACTTACGCGGCGGCAGGGTAGTTTAATAGGTCTGCAAGGACGTAATGAAATACTATACAAAGGAGTCAGTATGATTAAGCAATATATGTCGGCCATGGGCGTTGATGAGAGCCAGTACCAAGCGGGCGATTTCGCAGTTCAGAGCCCTATTGATGGCGAAGTCATTGGTAAGGTCGCTTTGCACCAAGTGAGCGATGTCGATAGCCAAATTCAAAATGCTAAAAAAGCCTTCAAAGAATGGCGTACAGTACCCGCTCCTAAGCGTGGCGAATTGGTCCGTATTTTGGGCGAAGTGCTGCGTGAGCATAAAGAAAATCTAGGCGCTCTAGTGTCTTTAGAGGCCGGTAAAATCAAACAAGAAGGCCTAGGTGAAGTCCAAGAGATGATCGATATCTGTGACTTTGCAGTAGGTCTGTCTCGTCAGCTTTATGGCCTAACTATCGCCTCAGAGCGTCCGGGTCACCACATGCGTGAAACTTGGCAGCCACTAGGTGTCATCGCTGTGATCTCTGCTTTTAACTTCCCAGTCGCCGTTTGGTCATGGAACACCGCACTAGCTTTAGTTTGTGGTAACCCAGTAATTTGGAAGCCTTCAGAAAAAACCCCCCTAACTGCCATTGCTTGCCAAGCGCTGTTTGAGAAAGCATTGGCTAAATTTGGTGATGCGCCTGCTAACTTGTCGCAAATCCTGTTGGGCGAAGCCGATGTTGGTAATGCTTTGGTTGAGCATAAAGACGTAGCTCTAGTCAGTGCCACGGGTAGTACCCGTATGGGCAGAATCGTAGGGCCTAAAGTCGCTGAGCGCTTTGGTAAGTCGTTGCTTGAGCTCGGTGGTAACAACGCCATGATCCTAGCGCCAAGTGCTGATTTAGACTTAGCCCTACGCGGCATTCTATTCTCAGCAGTCGGAACAGCCGGTCAGCGTTGTACCTCGCTGCGCCGTCTATTCGTTCACGAGTCTGTAAAAGACGACATCCTACCGCGCGTAAAAGCTGCTTACTCAACCGTGAGCATCGGTCATCCGCTAGAAGGCAATTTGGTCGGCCCACTCATCGACGAAGACAGCTTTAATAACATGCAAGACTCGTTAACCAAAGCTCGTGCAGCCGGCGGTAAAGTCACTGGTGGTGAGCGGGTCTTACAAGATAAGTATCCGAACGCCTACTATGTCACGCCTGCCATCGTGGAGATGGATGAGCAAAATGATGTGGTGCGTCATGAGACTTTCGCGCCTATCTTATACGTCATGACCTACACAGAATTCGACGAAGCCTTAGAGATGCAAAACGATGTACCACAAGGCCTATCCTCTTGTGTCTTTACCAATGACTTACGTGAAGCTGAGCTGTTCTTAAGCGCTCGCGGTAGTGACTGTGGTATTGCTAACGTCAACATCGGTACTAGTGGTGCTGAGATTGGTGGTGCATTCGGCGGCGAAAAAGAAACCGGCGGTGGTCGTGAGTCCGGTTCTGATGCGTGGAA
Source organism: Psychrobacter sp. BF1 (assembly GCF_019279065.1). NCBI lineage: Bacteria > Pseudomonadati > Pseudomonadota > Gammaproteobacteria > Moraxellales > Moraxellaceae > Psychrobacter > Psychrobacter sp. BF1. Next base: position 108,106 of record NZ_JAGYWV010000007.1, on the reverse strand, counting down.
AAACTACATGCGTCGTCAGACCAACACGGTCAACTACTCAACTGAGCTACCTCTAGCACAGGGCATTAACTTCGGTTAATTACTAGCAATTCTAGCTCTATTTACACAAGCGCCAATTGTATTTTTATTCAGTTAAGCGCGCGTTATGTGCGCTTAACTGCCCTTTAATCTTCGTAGATAGGCGAACGAATAATCTAGACTGATTATAAAAAAAAGACTAACCCTAAGCCCAGTTTGTATTATTTTTTATTGCCATTCTATGTAAGCTTTTTAGTAAGTTTTTAGATGATTAATAATCCTTAAAAGGGCTATTAAAGGTCTGAATCAATATTAAATTTTAACGCTTTATTTGTTTTAACTTCTTTTATTTTAATTATTAACTGATACTTTTTAAACATCTGTTTTGACAGGTGGCAATATTTTATTGTTTAGGGTAATTTCTAAGTTATTGTTTTAATTGGTTATTTAATTTAAAACTATGTTTACAGGTGGCTTAGGCCACTAGCTTGGTTTTAGATTGACCAATCAGCAACACCGTACTACGACTATATACCAATGGATTTGGTTTTAACTACTAGGATAGGTAGATATATCATGAATACACAAACCCCGCACAAGTCACCAAACCCAGATATCGAAGGTTATGATCCTTCTTCTAGCTTCCTGCTAGATATTGCTCCGCTGGTATTAACGGCCATTCTCCTGATGGTACAGTTCTTTGTCTTTAAAGACTTTACCCCGCATATTCCGCTCGCGTGTGGCATCTTAATCACCGGTCTGTTTATGAAGATCCGTGGTCGCAGTTGGGAGGGCATGGAGGAGCGCTTTTTAAAAGTGGTAAAAATTGGTCTGCCCGCCATGATTATCTTGATGGGTGTCGGCATGCTTATCGGCGCTTGGATTATCGCTGGTACCGTTCCCACTATCCTTTATTACGGCTTTAGCGTTTTCTCTCCCTCCTCTTTTCTAGTCTCTGTTTGTATCATTTGCGCCATTATTTCATTGGCAACGGGCACCTCGTGGGGCACGGTGGGTACGGTTGGTCTGGCTATGATGGGAATTGGCCTAGGATTAGGTATCCCGCCATCACTTACCGGTGGTGCTATTGTTTCTGGTGCTTTTTTTGGCGACAAAATGTCTCCACTATCGGATACCACCAACTTAACCCCAGCGGCTGCCGGCGTTGATCTTTGGGATCACATCCGCGGCATGTTACCCACTACCGTACCCGCCATGATTACCGCCATCATTCTTTATGCTTGGATTGGCATGGGCTATGGCGCAGAAAACGTCGATTTAACATCAATCAAAGAAATCCAAGCCTCATTAGCTGCCAACTATAATCTCAGCATCATTACTTTATTGCCAGCTGTTGTCGTTGTCATTGCTGCAGTTATGAAAATGCCTGCCATTCCAACTGTCCTATCAGGGGTAGTGGTCGCCGGTCTAGTCGCCTTCTTTATGCAAGGCGTGGGTGTTGATGAGATTTTTAAAGTTCTACAAAACGGTTTTGTTAGCGAGACCGGTTTTGCGGTGGTTGATCAACTGCTGTCTAAAGGCGGCGTGATGTCGATGACTTGGGTGGTGACCTTGACTATCTTTGCCTTAGCCTTCGTTGGCTCGATCGAGCATTACGGCACGCTAAAAGCCATCATGGCCAAAATCAATAATATAGTGAAGTCGCGTTTTGGTTTAGTGTTCACCACTTATGCTAGCACTATCGGTGTCGGCACGCTGATCGGTGATGTCTATACCACACTCGTCTTGCCAGGTCGTCTACTCAAAGACAAGTATCAAGAGATGGGCTACAAGCGCACCACGCTTACCCGCTCTATCGAAGATACCGGCACCCTATTATCTCCACTAATTCCTTGGAACATGGGCGGTAGCTTTGTCGCAGCGACGCTAGGTATTGCCACGCTAACGTACGCGCCATTCGCCTTTGCCTGCTGGTTATCACCACTATTCGGCTTGCTATGGGTGGTGTTAAATAAATTTATCCCTCGTGAAGACCCTATTGTTAATAACGACACTAGCACGCTCTCTAGCGCAGACAACGTGTAATTTAAAAGGAAGCTGAGATGTTGCAAGAGCAATGTTTGTGGAGCGTCACGGCGCCCAAAACTCACTACTACGATTCGCTTACTAGCGAAACACAAACCCGAGTCTGCATTATCGGCGGTGGCTATACCGGACTGTCTGCAGCCATTCATCTGGCAGAGCAAGGCGTGGCGGTGGTGTTATTAGAGAGTAAAGTCATCGGTAGCGGTGGCTCAGGGCGCAATGTCGGTCTGGTAAACCCTGGCACTTGGGCACGTCCCGATGACCTCAATCTCATTATGGGTGAGGCGGCGGGTGAGCGTTTGGGTACCGCGCTTGGCAACGCCCCAAGCCTCGTGTTCGATATCATCGATCGTTATAATATCGCAGCGCAAGATACCCGCACCGGCAATATCCATATGGCGCACAATGCCAAGGGTGAAGCCGATGTCGACGTTCGCTACGAGCAGTTGACGCGTCGCGGTGTCCATGCTGAGGTGCTAACCGGCGCACGCTGCCACGAATATTGCGGCACTACCAGCATCAATAAAGCCTTGCTTGATCATAGAGCAGGGACCATCAACCCATCGGCTTACGTCAATGGCTTGGCTGATGCCGCGACAAAATTGGGTGTACGTATCTATGAAAACTCCGCCGTAACCTCGGTCGAGAAGTCGGGTAATGATTGGTATGTGCGTACGACTGATGCCGCAGTAAAAGCTGAAAAAGTTATCATCGCGACCAATGCTTATACGGAAGGCGAGTGGACGGAAGTTAAAAAAACCTTCTACTTAGTGGATTACTATCAGATTGCCTCAGAGCCATTAACCGGTGAGGCAGCAGATAGAATACTCCCTTATAAAATGGGTTCTTGGGATACGCGTCTGGCACTATCCAGTATTCGCCGTGATAAAGACGGTCGACTCCTATTGGGTACGGTCGGTGGTAAGGCAATGAAGTCCAAAGCTTTTTACCAAAATTGGGCCAATGTAGTGCAAAAAAGCTATTTCCCCGACCTACCTAAGTTTAATTGGCAGTATGAGTGGTACGGTCACTTTGGCTTTACCCAAGACCATATCATGCGTATCTTTGAGCCTAAAGACGGTATCTTAGCGGCGACCGCCTTTAATGGTCGCGGAATTACCACCGGCACTATGATTGGCAAGTGCTTTGCTGATTATATTATCTCAGGTGACAAGGCAGTATTGCCACTACCGTTTAAGACTATTAAAGAAGCTAAAGTCGGTATGTCGGGCTTTCGATCGGGCTATACGGAACTGGGGCTAACTTTGTATCATATGGGCCAGTGTCTAAAGATTATTGCTTAGTTTGTAAGTTGGCTTATTATGAGAAGCTTAATGCTTTAACGCATTGCGTGGTGTTTGTTTATTCCGTCGCTTAGTTTAGCGGGTAGGATAAATGGATGGGGCGCTGCTTTTGTTTATCGCTTTAGTATTATATTCAGTCGTCTTTTTATCCTTATCCTTCTCTTAATCTGACTTCTTATTTTATTTGGCTGCTTATCTTAGATGCCTTTATTGCTTTGGAGCGTATACCGTGACTGCTGTTTCAGCACTGCCAACTTTAGAATCGACCACTTCTGCAACTGAGCTAGCCACGAAGGTAGCAATGAGTGAGCAGGTGCTAGCTAATCTGCAAGCGCAGCATGGCTATGACGCGAGCCAAATTAAGATGGATGCGGCGAGCCTTGAGCATTGGGGCAAGGACTGGACCAAACACTTTGCGCCAGCGCCATCGGCTATCGTATTTCCAAAGTCTACCGAGCAAGTACAAGCGTTAGTGAAACTAGCCAATGAGCACAATATCGTTATTACGCCAAGCGGGGGTCGTACCGGTCTTTCTGCAGGCGCGGTGGCTAGTAATGGCGAAATAGTCGTTAGCCTCGATAAAATGAATAAAATCGGTCAGTTTTATCCGGTGGATCGTCTGGTAGAAGTGCAAGCGGGCGTGATCACCGAGCAGTTGCAACAGTTTGCCGAAGCGCAGAGATTGTATTATCCGGTTGATTTTGCTTCAGCAGGATCAAGTCAAATTGGTGGCAATATCGGTACTAATGCTGGCGGTATTAAAGTGATTCGTTATGGTATGACCCGCCAATGGGTGATGGGCCTCACTGTGGTAACCGGCAAGGGTGATATCTTGCACCTGAACCGCGGCATGATTAAAAACGCTACCGGCTACGACTTACGCCAATTGTTTATTGGTGCCGAAGGGACTTTAGGGATTGTCACTGAAGCGCAAATAAAACTGGATCGTCCGCCGCATGATTTGACCGTAATGGTGCTCGGTATGGACGAGTTTGACCATGTCATGAATGTGTTATCCGCATTCCAAGCCAAAATTGATTTGACCGCTTTTGAATTCTTTGACGACGTGGCGATTGATAAGTTAATGGCGACCGGTCATGTGCAAGAGCCGTTTGAAGCCCGCACGAAATACTATGCGCTATTAGAATTTGAGGCACCGTACGAGCCGATTATGGACAAGGCGATGGCTATCTTCGAAGAGTGTATGGAAAATGGTTGGGTCGTCGATGGGGTGATGAGTCAGAGTATTGCGCAAGCGATGGACCTTTGGAAATTACGCGAGTATATCTCCGAGACCATTTCCGTATTTACCCCGTATAAAAACGACGTGTCGGTATTGATTACTCATGTGCCAAGCTTTATTCATGATATCGAAGCTGTGGTCAGCGTAAAATATCCTGACTTTGAGATTTGCTGGTTTGGTCATATCGGTGACGGTAATTTACACCTGAATATTCTCAAGCCCGAGGCTTTATCGAAAGATGAGTTTTTCGAGAAATGCCAGAGCGTGAATGATGCTATCTTTACCATCGTGCAGCAGTATGGTGGCTCAGTATCTGCAGAGCATGGCGTGGGCATGACCAAAAAACCTTATCTACATTATAGCCGTAGTGAAACCGAGATTGACTATCTGCGTGAGGTTAAAAAGGTCTTCGATCCCAATGGTATTATGAACCGCGGTAAGATTTTTGATATTTAAATAAAGATTATCGTAAGGTTTGAGGCAGTTTGAGCCATTACCATAGTTGGTAAAAATTTACTGGCGTGCTGGCCGTCTACGACTCGCCAGAGGCTGCATAAACTTCTCCCAGCTACCCGTATTAAGTACGAAATGAATTTTTATATTTAGTTAAAGGTTATCATGATGTTCTCATCTTTATAAAATCGTTATAGGCTGTGGCTTTAGCCCAACTTATTAAATAACACTTATAAGGTTGCTGGGCTAAAGCGCCAGCCTACGCCAATCAAATTAAACACTTTTTATTAATAAAAATGACAAGGAAACCCCATGCAAATTTTAGACAGTCAAGCCGTTAAAGACCAATTAACCATGGTCATGGCTATCGACTCTATAGAGCGCTTATTGACGCTACAAGCCGAGCATCCAGAGTGGGTAAAATGTCCAGAGCGTTTGGTGATTCCGACCTTTACTGCCAGTGATAAAAATACTGGGACGCACCTCTCGATGCCGTCAGTATTGTTTGATGGTAAAGAAGAGTTTGCTATCGTGAAACTGGTCACCATTTGCCCGGATAACCCTAAACGCGATTTGCCGACGACGACTGCGGTGGTGACTGTCTCCAATAACGATACTGGTGAGATTTTGGCCTTTATGGATGGTATTTATATAACCCAAGTCCGCACGGCAGCCTTATCGGGTATTGCCAGCAAATATTTAGCGAAGCCGGACAGCCAACAAGTGGCCGTAATCGGTTGTGGTGGTATGGCGTATGAGCAGCTTAATGCGGTATTAACCGTATGCCCCAATATCAAAACTGTGACGCTATGGAATAGAACCACTGAGGGCGCTAATACTTTTAAAACTAAGTTTGCTGAGCAATATCCGGAGTGGCCAGTGACGATTGAAGTTTGCGAAGACATCGTTAGCGCGGTAAAAAATGCCGATGTGATTAACTTGGCAACTCGTGCTACCGAAGGCTTATTTGAGCTCAATGAAATAAAAGCTGATGCGCATATTAATGCCGTAGGGGCTTACCAACCTGAGATGAAAGAAGTTAGCGACTCAGTCATCGAGGCCTGCTCGCATGTGGTTATCGATGATGCCCCGGGTGGTCGTCATGAAGCTGGCGATTTAATCCAAGCGGATGCTGCAGAAGATTGCGACTGGACTTGGGATGATTTGACGGGCGATTTAGCCGACTTGGTCACGCAAAAAATTACTATAGACCACGATAAAAAAGGCGTGACACTATTTAAGTCGGTCGGAGCCGCCAGCTTTGATGCAGCAGTGGCTTTGGAGGTGGCGCAAAAAGCTAAATTAGTTGACCACTACCACCACTATAAGCTCTAAGCTTTGTAATAAAAGAAGAGGCGTATTGATGGTGGTACAGCAGCGCTAAACGATTAGCGCTGGTGGTAAACCATAAAAGGCAAGCAGATCATTAGTATTCGCTTTTTGGTAAGCGCAATCTATGTATTGTCTTTATTGTTTCCTAAATGTGGGGCAGGGGCTTTGATTGTCGCTTTGGCTATCATGGTCCATCCCTTTTGGGCTGATACTGGGTCTACAGTAGTGATTTAGTTACATCACACAGGTGCTACGAGCGCTTAGAGCTGCGACCTTTTGCAGGACGCTTGCCGTTGGTAGTGGGTTTACCATTGCGCCCAGGTTTTTTACTGTCCCCAAAAGGACGCCTATCGTTACCTTTAGAGCCTGCTGGCTTTTTAGGACCGCCCTTAGGATTTCTAGTTTTCCCCTTTGCTGCGCCCGTTGTTTCTGTAGACGCTTTAGACTTAGATGGCCCATCGGTACGAGGTTTTTTCCGTGGGGCATTAGCAGATTTCTTAGCCGGAGTACTACTATCTGAAGAAGAGCCTTCTATAGATTTAAGTAAAACAGCCAGCTCTTTTTGAGTCAAATCCCGCCATTCGCCAACCGCAATACCCTTGTTACTCACATTCATAATCCGCGTACGCTCAAGCTTTACCACTTCATAACCGAAATGCTCACACATACGACGAATCTGGCGGTTCAACCCTTGTACTAAGGTGATATTGAACACGTTAGGCGAAATCTTGGTCACTGGGCACTTTTTTGTCATCCTACCTAGCATAGGCACACCACCAGCTAAGCCCTTGATAAAACTATCAGTTATCGGCTTGTTTACTGTCACTAAATACTCTTTTTCATGATTATTACCAGCCCGCAGTACCTTATTGACTAAGTCACCATTGTTGGTCAAAAAGATGACACCTTGTGAGTCTTTATCTAAGCGACCAATCGGGAAGATACGTAGACTATGTCTAACAAAATCAACAATATTGTGCCTCTCGGAGCTTTCGGTAGTGCTGACAATGCCCACTGGCTTGTTTAGGACTATAAAAACAAAATTATCGGCGTCTTGGGGCTCAATGAGTTGGCCGTTCACTTTTACCGTATCGCCAGCAACTACTTGCTGCCCCACCGAAGCACGCTTACCATTGATGAACACGTTGCCTTGTTCAATAAAGCGATCAGCGTCTCTTCGAGAGCAAATACCACTTTCGCTAATGTATTTATTTAAACGAGTTGAGGAAGGGTTAAACATAAAGTACCTTTTTACCTAATAAAAAGCCTTTGTTACTAAGAAAAAAGCTTAAATTTAATGGATCATTAATAATGAAATGGATTGAATCATCATATAGGAAACTCAGTAGCCGTGTCAGCAAAGGCGAATAAAAACTTAGAAATATATTCGTAATGAGGACAGCAGTAGGCTAAGGGCATCTCTACAAGCACTAGGAGTCGTTTAACCACGCTTAAAGACTGATTTTGCAGTCCATCTAAGGTTATAGGCAAAACCTAAGCTTCGATAGGGTAAAAGCTTACCGCTTAATCTATAGATAGAAAGGAATTTTGCAGTATTTATTAAAATCAGCGCTTAGTAGAGTCAAGACTTAGCAGAGCCAAGATTTAGAGATAGAAATTAGCAGTAAGATAATGGATTTAAATAGTAAATAGTAACAGCCATAAAAAAACACCGTAAATCATTATGATTTACGGTGTTTTTAGTACTGCTATATGGTACCCGGAGCCGGACTTGAACCGGCACGCTATTGCTAGCGAGGGATTTTAAATCCCTTGTGTCTACCAATTTCACCACCCGGGCAAAACTTGTATTATCTGCTAAGTAGCTGCTATTAAGTAAGCAATATACTTGTTAGATAGTGGTCGCTATTATAAGCATTTGAGTTAATAAAGCAAGCTAAAATTAACTTATTACTAATAAATATTTAAAACTTAAATAATTGGAGGCTGGAGTCGGAATCGAACCGACGATCAAGGAGTTGCAGTCCAGTGCATTACCACTTTGCTATCCAGCCAATCAAGGTTGACTATATTAGCAAAAATATTTTAAATTACAAGACATTTTTTAGATAAAGTGACTTTATTTAGTATTGCTAGAGCTTTGAGGCCTTTATTACTGCTCAAAGGGTTTATTACTTAGGGTTATAGCAATCTTATTACTAAATCAGTAACCAAAATAGCCGCACTAAGCCTTGACTCAGTGCGGCTATTTTAGGGCTATTTCGAGTGTTAGATAATATCTTTATTATTACGGCGGGCTTTTTGGATATCGCGATAGGTTGCAGTGCAAATAAGTACTAGCACTCCAAGCGTAATCACTGGCCAAATTAAGATATATAACCCATAGATAAAAGTACTACTCATACTAGCTCCTTATGTGATTAGTGACAGGCTGATCTAATAGGCGATCAACCGGTTCTAGTTAGAGAACAGTCAGTGCTGATTAATTACTTTTGACATCAGCGACTGGGGTTATTTTTGCTTTTTTATCATAATCACCAACACGCTGTTGGATGAGATCAAAGTCGAAGTACTCGTTACTCATAAGACTGATGACAATACAGACGATAGTACTGACGCCGTAAGCAGTCAATGAGGCTAGGAGCACCATATATTGACGCAAGAAGTCTGTGGCAAAGATCAGCATGAATATCAGTGCAATACTGGCCGCTAGTAAGCCCATCTTGCGACCCAAGAAACCAAAGACCATCAGGCCAATGACTACTGAAGCGCCGACGCTGGCCATAACTTCGAAGAATAGGGCAGTAACCCCAGTAATAGGCACCAACTCGAAGCGAGCGATGCAGAAGAACAGTAAACCTACAAGTACTGCTGAGGTAAAGGCGGTATTGGTTACCCGATTCCAATACACACTAGCAATGACTGGGAACACCACTGCGCCCCATAACGCGCCTACAAATACTAGCATCACTAGAATGTCCAGCTTAAAGCTTGCGAATATAAGCCCAGCAGCAGTGGCGACAATCATCGTCCCACGGCCAACTAGCATCATTGTTTTTGGTTTTACCCCTCCTTTTTTGGCGATATTCTTGGCATAAACATCAGCCATCATAATCGTCGAGAGCGCCGATAGATCTGAATCAGCCGTTGACGACAAGGAGCCAATGACTAAGATAAAGAATAGGGCGATAAACACCGGATGCAGATAAGTGCTGACCATTTGTGGGATCAGATTATTCATATTGCCATCTAAGGGCTCAATACCGATGGTTAGCGCCATCAGGCCAATCATGCCTAGACCAATAACGATACCGGCATAGCCGACAGTCGCTGTGATAAAAGTGGCTTTAATTTTGGTTTTATCGATCGCGAATAATCGTTGAGTGATAGTTTGGTTACCGATAGCATAAGCCAGTACAGCGACAAAGAACGGTGCACCTTGCTGAAAAAACGCCTCAGAGGAGAAGAAGTCTTGCTGCTGTAAGGTCAAGTTGGATAATCCGCTGACCATTACTGAGGGACCACCCATGGCAAATAACACCGCTGGAATAATCACTACGCCAATCGCCATCAAGGCAACTAGCTGGGCAAAATCGGTAAATACTGATGCACGAAAGCCTGAAGTTAAGGTATAGCTGAGCACGCCAACCCCAGCAATAATGACCCCAGTCTGGAATGATAATGGCGACAATACCGACACTAGCGCCCCCGCTGCGGTAAAGTTGACCATCAAGCTAATTAAGCTGCCCATAATATTAGAGATGGCTAAAATTAATTGGCTTGATGAGCCATGGCGAGCATGTATTAGCTCGCCCAAGGTATGACCATTGGGCGCAAGTTCACGAAAGCGCATACCGAATGGGTAGATGAATAAAATCATCAATGCACCCCAAAAGCCATAATGTATAGGCCCTGAGATACCATACTTATAGCCGGAAGTGGCTGCGGCATAAAACGATGCCGCCCAAATCCAAGTGGCAGTCATACTAGCTGCACCCATACCGAAACCGACGCTATGGCCAGCAACCATAAAACCAGTAGTCGACTCTTTGTCTTTTTTGATCAATAAAGACAATAGATAAGTACCGCCATAAAACGCTACTAATAATAAAATAACGGTTAGTGCTGAGAATTGGAACAATGACTCAGTTTTCAACTTCATACCTCGCAATTGTTTATAATGGTTTATAACGACTTATATAAGCTTAGCGTTGCTAAAAAACATAGACGCTTGGCAATTAGTCATTCAACAAACAACAAAATAAACTTAGCTTCATTACTAGGTATTGACTGAACTAACTGTTAACTCTACCGCTAATAAGTAATAAGCACTTATTAGCCCTCAATAATGCTAGCGCTATAAACCGCACAGGCACCGATCATTAAGAGCGTCTGCAAAAAGCATAACCATCAGGTTGATACTAATATATGTTGTCATGACAACCGATAATAAGTACTTAATAAATAAGCACGTTTGACTAAGCGTTTAATAGATAAGCGCTAATAAGGATAGAGTAAGTAGACTATTGTTAATGCTGACAGCTAAGACTAATTGAGGTAGGTCTAACCCTTGAATCAATCTGCTGCGATAAGCGAATTGGTACAAAACATGGCACCAATTGCAAATGATATATAATAATTAGTGAATTCAATACTAAAAATGATCCTGTTTTTAAACGATGATCTTCTTACTATTGATAAATAAAACTACAACTACGTTAAATATAAGTAACATTAGTAATTCATAAGAATACCTTATTATCCCTTCAATCTCAAACTTGTGAGCTATCTGAGCGGTTAGAAGTGCTCAAAAATAAGGTTTAAAAGCTAGGGCTCAGTAGTAAAAATTTGCTAGATTTCAAGCTAAATAGGGCTTGTTACTAGGATTTTTGTTGCAAGGTAGGTACAATACTATCCTTTATAAAACCCCTGTTTCTATCGCTTTATCTATTGGAGTTACTATGTCGACCGCTCAAGAAACGGCTATTGTATTAGATGGCAAAGCACTTGCTGCACAAATAGAACAAGAGTTATGCGTACGCGTTGATGCAATTAAACAAAAAACCGGACGCACACCGATTTTGGCAACGATTTTGGTTGGTGCTGATCCTGCTTCAGCGACTTATGTGCGTATGAAAGGTAATGCTTGTAAGCGCGTTGGTATGGACTCTATGAAGGTGGAATTGCCAAGCACTACTACTACAGAGCAGCTACTGGCAAAAATAGATGAGCTTAACAGTAATCAAGATGTGCATGGCATTCTATTGCAGCATCCGGTCCCTAGTCATATTGATGAGCGTGCTTGCTTTGAGCAAATTGATTTGGCAAAAGACGTCGATGGGGTGACTTGCCTTGGGTTTGGTCGTATGAGTATGAATGAGTCAGCTTTTGGCTCTTGTACGCCGCAAGGCATCATGCACTTATTGCAGCACTATAATATCGAGCTGTCAGGTAAAGAGGCAGTAGTAGTCGGTCGTAGTCCTATACTTGGTAAGCCAATGGCGATGATGCTACTCAACGCTAACTGTACTGTGACTATCTGCCATTCGCGCACTGAGGATCTAGCCGCTCATGTTAAGCGTGCTGATATCATCGTTGGCGCAGTTGGCATACCGGAGCTGATTAAGGCTGAGTGGATTAAAGCGGGTGCAGTAGTGATTGATGCAGGCTTCCATCCGACTGATAATGGCGGTGTAGGTGATATTGAGCTTGCGGGCATAAGTGCTATTGCTAGCGCTTATACTCCAGTACCTGGTGGCGTAGGACCAATGACTATTAATACCTTAATTCGTCAGACTGTCGATGCCGCTGAAAAATCAGCAGCTATTTAACTCACTACCCATAGCGCTAATAGTTTATCAGCGTTACTAAGATATAAAAAAAGGGCTAATTGATATATTAGCCCTTTTTTGTATCAAGTTTTTACAGCAAGGATTTTACAGATTTAAATTTATAGCCAGCCCAAACGCTTAAAGTTATAGTATAAATAGCTACAGAGTGCCGCAATTAATAATAAAATCACAAAATAAGAATACTGCCAATGCAGTTCAGGCATAAAGTCAAAGTTCATGCCATAGATCCCAGCTACTGCTGTCGGCACGGCTAGAATACCCGCCCAAGCCGCCAGCTTACGTACCACTTCGTTCTGGCCCATATTGACCATTGCCATATAAGTATCCATCGCTAAGCTTAACATCTCGTTGAGCCCGTTGACCGCATCCAAGGCGCGCAATAGATGATCATTGACGTCACGAAAGTAGGGCTTAGCCGCATTAGGGAAGGCGGGGATAAGGTCGCTTTTTTGATGGTTAATAAAGAAGTTGCAGATATCTTGTACGGGCAAAATGACAGCGCGCATATGTACTAGTTGCGATTTAAGCTCATATAAGTTTTTAAGGGTACTTTTACTAAACTCGTAAGTGAAGATATGGCGCTCTTGCTCACGTAAATAGCTGCCTAAACGGTCGGTGACCGGCATATAGTTATCAACGATGAAATCGAGGATAGCGTGCAGTACAAAAATAGGCCCCATACGTAGCTTTTCTGGACGCAAGTGGTAATGGTCACGTACTGGGGCATAGGAGTTAGAGGGTCCTGTACGAATAGTTATTAGGTAATTCTTACCCATAAATATCGCTGTCGTTCCATAACGTATAAAATTATCATCAAGCTTAGCAGTACGTACTACTAAAAATATCGTATCGTTATTATAGTTTTCAACTTTGGCACGTTGATGCTCAGCAAAAGCATCTTCAATCGCCAGCTCATGTAACTCAAAAGCGTTTTGTACTTTTGCTATAGTTTGTAGGCTAGGTTCATATAACCCAAGCCAAATAAACTGGTTATTATTAGTCAAAGCTTTACTCACTTCGCTAAGCTCTAAATTATTAAGCTGCTCACCTGTTTTGCGCGAATAGGAGTAGCAATTAACCACTTCACCTACGCTTGAAGTATCGATATCTTCGTAGCGTTCAGCATCAGGATCGTAGACCGTCATGGTCTCAAGCGTATCTTCTAGCGTGGCATCAACATCGCCATAGATATAGCTATCATAATCCACTACATCTGAGTAAATATGCTCAGTATTAGACTCAGGTGCAACGTGAGTAGTCGCTCTAATGGATAAATCGTTATCATTTTTCATACACCCTCCTCTGATAACCGCTACTTAGTAACAGAAATAGCTATATAACTATAGTGCGTAACTTTTTAAGGTTTCCAGATCAACTAAAGTCAATAAGCTCTCATGACAAGCTTCTAGTTTTAACTGAGGAGCAATATCAAAATCTAAGGCTTCAACCCAACGTAAGGCGCAGACACACCAATAATCACCTGGCTTAAGACCAGGAAAGTTATATTCAGGTAGAGGGGTGATCAAGTCATTACCACGGCTAGCAGAGAAGTTCAAAAACTCGCTAGTCATCTTCACACATACGGTGTGCTGTCCAACATCCTGATTGCCAGTATGACAAAAGCCGTTGCGATAATAGCCAGTAATAGGGTCAAAACAGCAACTGGCAAGGTCAGTTCCCAGTACGTTAGTCTGGTTAATAGCGGGATTAGGATGGTGATCAATTGACATAAGGCTTCCAAGATAAGTAGGTAATAGTTGCACAATTTCGTACAATAAAATTATGCGCTAGTGTACCATGAGTTTAGGGAGACGGCGTAGCGCTAATAATGTAGGTCGACTTATCCTTAGGCTCGTATAACATAGGGTTTGTAATGGTTAAAGCTATGAGGGTTACTAAAATAAGCAAGCGCAAAGTATAGAGGACTTATACTCTATAAGCGCAATATTGGCTATAATTGTTACTAGGCGAAGCTTAGTTGCTATGCTAAACTGAAGCGTAAAGTTTATTGATCCCTAATTGGCTTTACTCAGTTGCTTTATCATCCTAATCTTTACTCCTTACTTAATTATCACTCAGTTTTTATACTTGGGTTTATAATTTCTTGTGTCAAAATTGGCATATTGAGACTAGATTAGGAAACAGTATTGATGCTCTATTAAGGTGTTAATGCTGTGCTAAGGCTTAACTACTGATTTGCCGTACTAAGTTTCAGTAATAGGTTTAAAAGCTAAGCTGATAGGAAGTGGATCACAAGCTGATAAAAAATATCAAGATTAAAAAGTATTAAGATTATAGAAGACTTTATGTTATTAATAATAACATTGTGCCGTAACGCCCTATTATAGAGCTGCGTTTTTAGGTAAACGCTATGCCAAACAAGGATTTATTGTGTCTGCCAGTTCTAACTCTGCTACTCCTGACTCTGTTCCCTATTTAAGTAACTTTCACCTAAGTAATTTTACTGGCGAAGTTGCCAATAGCTGGCTATTACCAGATGGTGTGGTCGATGTATTGTTTGCAGAGGCGCAAAAGCAAGAAATGCTGCGTTATAAGCTTACTCAACAGCTGATTGGTCATGGTTATCAGTTAGTGTCCCCGCCAATGATTGAGTTCACTGAGTCATTACTTAGTGAAGCTTCAGAAGATCTAAAACGCCAAACCTTTAAGATTATTGATCAGCTTACTGGTCGATTAATGGGTGTGCGGGCGGATATTACTCCACAGATTTTGCGTATTGATGCGCACTGGGGTGGGCAAGGTATTGCACGCTATTGTTACGCCGGTGATGTGATTCACACTTTACCTACTGGACTATTTGGCTCACGGACGCCTTTACAGCTAGGGGCTGAAATATTCGGTTGTGCCTCTTTAAGCGCTGATATTGAGCTGATAGATGTACTATTTACGTTAGTGAATAGCCTGAATATGAGTGCTAATTTGCATGTGGACTTAGGCCATGTAGCGCTATTCAAACGCTTATCAGTATTGGCACAGTTGTCTAATAGCGATACTGAACAATTAATGCACTTATATGCTAATAAGAATTTGCCGGAGTTAAAACGGGTCTGTCAAAGTCTAAAAATGGGCGCTGATTTTTATACCTTAGCTCGTTTTGGTCATGACATGACGCAGCTATTGGCTAAATTGTCTGATACTGCACAGCAAGACAGTGAAATAGCGGAAGCAGCCGATGAGCTGCAACGCCTAAAAGACCATTTGCAACATCAATGGCAGTGTGAAGTGAGTATCGATGTCACCGAATTGTCCGGCTATCATTATCATACTGGTATTGTCTTTAACGGTTATATCAATAGCGAAACCCAGCCATTAGTTAGGGGCGGACGTTTTGATGGTATGCAAAGTCGTAATAGCTCTGATCAAAACCAGCAGCCCCGTGAAGCGACCGGTTTTAGTATGGATATCAGTCGTCTATTAGCGCATATTGAGCTTGATGTGGCAAAAGTGGTAGTCGTGGATTTTGCTGATATCAATAGTGCTGATAGCACCCAACGACAAGCATTGCAGCAGCAAGTGTCTGACTTACGTCAACAAGGCTACTATGTCACTATGCCGCTGTCTGTAGATGACTGTCCGACGGATCTTACACATCGTCTAAGTTTGCTGGATAATAACTGGCAGCTGACCGCTATATAGTAGGGGGCTGCTCAAGTACAAAGCACTTTTCAAGTACAAAGCACTTTAACTAATTTATATGCTTTTTTATTATGTTTTAAGGACTTTATTAAATAGTCATTAACTAATAATTAGCAAGCAGTAACTTTTTTGCTTTAATAGTAGTTCTAAATCGTTATCGTACACTTCAATACATCATTGTAAGGATTCATTATGGGTAAGAACGTCGTAGTTTTAGGTAGCCAATGGGGCGATGAAGGCAAAGGTAAAATCGTCGATTTGCTGACTGAAAAAGCATCAGCCGTAGCACGTTTTCAAGGCGGTCATAATGCTGGGCATACGCTAGTAGTCGATGGAAAAACTACGGTTCTGCATCTAATTCCATCAGGTATTCTACGCGAAGGCGTTACTTGCTTTATCGGTAATGGCGTAGTACTAGCGCCTGACGCGCTATTGAAAGAGATGAAAGAGTTAGAAGATAATAATGTGCCAGTACGTGAGCGCCTGCGTATCTCACCTAATTGTCCTCTTATCATGCCGTATCATGTGGCACTCGATCAAGCCCGTGAAGCCAAACGTGGTAGTGGCAAAATCGGTACTACTGGTCGTGGTATTGGTCCCGCTTATGAAGACAAAGTGGCTCGCCGTGCTATTAAGCTTGCCGATCTTTTCCGTGATGACTTAGAAGAAAAGCTACGTAACCTTATCGAATATCATAACTTCCAATTGACTCAGTATTATAAAGTGGAAGGTATCGATTTTGACGAGACCTTAAAGCTTTGTAAAGAATGGAAAGAAGAGATTAGAGGTATGGTTACTGATGTAACCGAAGATCTTAATCAGCTGCGCCTTGCTGGCAAGAACTTGATGTTTGAAGGGGCGCAAGGTACTTTGCTTGATATCGATCACGGTACTTATCCGTTCGTAACAAGCTCAAGCGTAACTGCTGGTGGCGTATCAACAGGTACTGGTATTGGCCCGTTGTACTTAGACTACGTCTTAGGTATCACTAAAGCTTATACTACTCGTGTTGGTAGTGGTCCATTCCCGACTGAACTGTTTGACGATGTTGGTGCTCATTTGGCTAAAGTTGGTCACGAATTTGGCGCAACTACCGGTCGTGCTCGTCGCTGTGGTTGGTTCGATGCGGAAGCATTGCGCCGTGCAGTAGTGCTTAACTCGTTATCAGGTATCTGCTTGACTAAACTTGATGTACTCGATGGTTTAGAAGAGCTGCTAATCGGTGTTGGTTATGATGTGCCAGATACTGAATTTGCTGGTGCTCATGATGCTGAGTTCTATGAGTCAGTAACCCCTAAATATGAGACTCTACCAGGTTGGAGCGAGTCTACGGTTGGTGTTACTAACTATGATGATCTGCCTCAAAATGCTAAAAACTACATCAAGCGTATCGAAGCCTTGATCGATTGCCCAGTGGATATCATTTCAACGGGTCCAGATCGTGAAGAGACTATCGTACTACGTGATCCTTATGATGCTTAAGTGCGATCCGTATGATGCTTAATTAATGGCATTGATCATTATTTAAAATAAAAACCCTATGTTAATAGCATGGGGTTTTTATTGGTTAAAGCGATAGGTTTTGAGCTTTTTATAACACTATAAACGAGTTTTAGTTAAGCTAATGACTGTTTAATTTATTTTGAAAAAAGTTAAATTGTTAAACAAACCCTATCATTTACAGCGTCAATCATTATAATGGTCAGCAATCATCTATTGACGCGCTTGGCTGATCTGATTGGCTAATGGTGTAGATTTATATCGGCAATCGTAAATAGCCTAAGTCAATACTTTGATCAACAAGCACGTATAACCGTCGTATTTTTATTATTAATAATCATTCATTAGGAGCTTTTTATGGCTATCGAACGTACGCTATCTATCATCAAACCTGACGCTGTTGCTGGCAATAATATTGGTGCTATCTATGACCGTTTTGAACAAGCGGGTCTAAAAATCGTAGCAGCAAAAATGATGCAACTCGATGATCAAAAAGCTGGCGGTTTTTATGCTGAGCATGCTGAGCGTCCATTTTATAATGATCTAAAATCTTTTATGATGTCAGGTCCAGTATTAGTATCAGTGTTAGAGGGCGAAAATGCTATCGCTAAGCATCGTGAAATCATGGGTGCAACTAACCCAAAAGACGCTGAAAAAGGCACTATCCGTGCTGACTTTGCTAGCAGCATCGATGAAAACGCGGTTCATGGTTCAGATTCAGCTGAATCAGCTAAGCGTGAAATCAGCTACTTCTTCAATGACGAAGAAGTTTGTGCTCGCACTCGTTAATACAGATGGCTATTAACTCGTTACTACTATGCTAAACAGATAAGCAGAGTAACAGTGATAGCTGTAGTATTAATAAGCAGTAAGGTGAAACGGCTTATATCTTATGGGTATAAGCCGTTTCACTCATTGTTGTTTGATGAGTTAGGATGGCTTTTAGTAGCTACTAGCCAGTTTTAACGAGTTAACAGCTATTAGCAATGTCAAAAGCTAAGTTGATTGAAATTCATCGGCACTTGCCTCATTACTACTACCTGAGCGCTTAATAAACGTTTTATCTATAGCTGTAAATATTTACTAAGCGTTATCAATCCTATGTAAGCACAATGCTGTATTAATCAGTGTCGCTGGTCAGTAGTACCAGCCAGTATTAATAGTCAGTCTTAAACTATTAAAGAGTCAACCCAGCTTACAACGGATTGCTAATTTATAACTATTCATGAGCTAATACTCATGTAAAAAGGTCACCCTAATGTCAACTATCACAGATACCACATCAGCGCAGCCAGTATCAACCCATACACCTGCCAAGCGCAGCAATAGCATTAAGCTATTGGACGAGGCACAAGCAAAAACCAATCTATTGGGTATGACGCAAGCACAACTTGCTGATTATTTCAAAAGCATCGGTGAGAAACCCTTTCGTGCCACTCAAGTGATCAAATGGATCTATCAGCAAGGGGTGACTGACTTTGAGCAAATGACTAACTTGAGCAAAGGCTTACGAGATAAGTTAGCGCTCAATGCTTGTGTGACGCCACCAAAAGTTATTCACCGTCAATATAGCGAAGATGGTACGCGTAAATGGGTGTTTGAAGTGACTGGCGGCTCGCTAGTAGAGACCGTACTAATACCAGCAGATGACAGCAAAGAAAACGGCCGTAAGACTTTATGTGTTTCCTCACAAGTAGGCTGTGCGCTTGATTGCAGCTTTTGTAGTACGGGGAAGCAGGGCTTTGAGCGTGATTTAACCGCTGCTGAGATCTTAGGTCAATTATGGGTGGCTAATGCCTCTTATATGACTGACGATCAAGATAGCTTGGCAGGGGTTGACCATAGTTTATGGGACAATCAAGTGACTAATGTGGTCATGATGGGCATGGGCGAGCCGTTGCTAAACTACAAGCCAGTCGTTAGCTCGATGGAGCTAATGCTCAGTGATCATGCTTACGGATTATCCAAGCGCCGTGTCACGTTGTCAACGTCGGGTGTCGTCCCAAAAATGTATCAGCTGGCCCAAGACATCGATGTCGCTTTAGCGATCTCTCTACATGCACCTAATGATGAGCTGCGTAACGAGCTAGTGCCAATCAATAAAAAATATCCGTTAAGTGAGCTAATGGCTGCTGCTCGAAACTATGTGTTCGATGTGAATCCACGCCACAAAAAACACGTAACTATAGAATATGTGATGCTAGATGGGGTCAATGATAGCAATGAGCATGCCGAGCAATTAGTAGCGCTGCTAGGTGACTTGCCTAGTAAAGTTAATCTTATCCCTTTTAATCCTTTTCCGCATGCAGGTTACGAGAAGTCGAGTAATAATCGCATCCATGCCTTTAGTAATATTCTTAGCGAAGCAGGCTTCGTCTGTACTATTCGTCAGACCCGTGGCGATGATATCGATGCTGCTTGTGGGCAATTGGTCGGGCAAGTAGCCGATCGTACTAGGCGTTCAGCAGCTTGGCAACAAAGCATCAAAGATCGCACTACAGTAGCAACCGATGAATAGACAGCCACTAAAGTTTAGCGATTTAGTTCGCTGAACTTAAGTTGACCTTAATCTGAACTGAGGTGATAATATTTGGCTGTACTAGTCGTTACAACCGATTAATTGATGTCATTTGTTTATCATTATAGTAATAGATATGTAGTCAACAAAATTAATAGCAACTAAATTGTGCTTATTGAGGTTAAATCTATTAAACTGATGTTTCGTTAAATTACAGTTTTATGATGGCGGCTATGATGATTTTTACAAATTACTATCAGCTCAATGCTAAAGGTATGCTGACCGCTAGTGTAGTGTTGGCTTTAGTATTGACTGGTTGCCAAAGCACTTCAACTGGTAGCTTAACAGGGGGTACTGCCTATCAGACCTCGACTGAGCCGAGCAATAACCGCAACTTAGACAAAAAACAAATAGCTCGGGTGCGCACTGCACTGGCAGCGCAATACATCCGTAAAAATAAGCTGGATGCCGCTCAACGCCACCTCGAAAAAGCTTTTGCTGCCGATAGCCGATATGCGCCAGCCTATGATATGATGGGCGTTTTATTACAGCAAGAAGGTAGCCGACTCAATCTTGTAAAGGCTGACCAGTATTTTAAACAAGCCATAGCACTAGATGCAGATTTTGAACAGGCCCGTAATAATTACGGTGTTTATCTGTCACAGATGCAACGTTATAATGAGGCGCTAAGCCAATTTGAGATTGCTGGTTCTGCGTTAGGTTATGAGGGTCGTATTGGCGCTTTAGAAAATCTAGGACGCACTTATTTACAGCTGAATAACCATCCAGCAGCGGCTAAAGCTTTTTTGCGAGCATTAGAGGGTAACCCTAATAGTTTGATTGCTCATATTGAGCTAGTTGATCTGTTGCTTGAACAACAGCAGGTTACCCAAGCGCAACGGCTTTATGATGAAACCTTGATATTGGTTAACAGACAAGGCATTAGCCCTCGTCTGTTACTACAAGGTATAAAGTTGGCTGCCGCTCAAAATGATATTAGTAAGCGCCAACAACTAGCACAGCAGCTACTTTCCGCTTTTCCTTTAAGTGAGGAAGCAACACAACTCAAAAATTGGCTTAATAATCCAGAGGCACCATGGAAATGACCAACCCATTATCGACCAATCAATCAGATGCTCAGGGATCATTCGGTGCCATGTTGCAGCAAGCCCGCCAGAATAAGCAAGTGAGCTTAGATGAGGCGGCAGGCGAACTATTTATTCTAAAGCGCCATCTGCAAGCATTAGAAAGTGAAAGTTTTAGTGAATTACCGCAAGCTGCATTTGCTCGTGGTTTTGCCATTAATTATGCTAAGTTTTTGGGTTTAGATCCAGCAAAGATTGCTAGCAGTTTTGATAGTGTTTATCCCAATGAGCTTAAACCACGCTCAATGAATAATACGGAATCGTTGTTGCGTCCTATGGGCACTTTGCAACGTGATGACCGTAGTCGTATTCGCTTTAATCCGTTACTGATAATAGCCGCTATTGCGCTTATTGTTTTAGCGGTATTTTTATTTCGGATGGTGACTAATGCTGCTAAAGATGAGCAACAGCCTGCGCCAGTAGCAGAAGAAATAACTGCTACTGAACAAACGCAAGGGGCGGCGCTTGACGGTGTTGATGACAGCGTTGGTGCTTCAGGTTCAGCATTGAATTTAGGGGCTGCAGCCACAGCCGCAGACAATGCCTCATTACAACTTAAGCTGACAGATGCCGCTTCAGTAGGGGTCATTGATGCTACTGGTACTAGTCTAATTAGCGGTGAGCAAACTAAAGGTGATTATCAGTTATCAGGACAACCCCCTTTTAATATTGTTATCGATAATATCGACAATGTTGAATTATCTCTTAATCAGCAGCCAGTGGCTTTAGAGCAGTATGCAACGGGTAAAAAAGCCAGCTTTGCATTGACGCCTTAGTTGGTTAATATATTCGGCGTCCGCTATTGATGGCTAACAGTTTACGATTGGACAAGGCTATGACCAATCACTAGCCGTAGTCAGAATAATCAACTGCTGTTGCTCAACGTTTAATGATAGAGTGATAGCCATTTGAATACCGTTTAATCAAAATTGCTTGTTACTATTATATTTGCTTATACCAAGGATTTTATATGTCAACGTCAGCCCCTATTAACCGTCGTGTCACTAAAAAAATATACGTTGGTGATGTTGCGATTGGCGGCGATGCACCGATTAGCGTGCAGAGCATGACCAATACGGATACTTGTGATGTAGCTGCAACAGTAGCTCAGATCGAACGTTGCGTTGATGCCGGTGCAGATCTTATGCGAGTATCGACTCCAACTATGGAGACGGTTGCTGCTTTTGGAAAGATTCGCAAATTAGTGAATGTACCGCTAATCGCTGATGTGCATTTTGATCATAAGATTGCCTTAGCCGTTGCCGAAGCTGGTGCTGACTGCTTACGTATCAATCCTGGTAATATCGGTAGCGATGCTAAAGTTCGTGAAGTGGTGGCTTGTGCGCGTTATCACAACATTCCTATTCGTATTGGGGTCAATGCCGGATCATTAGAAAAAGAGATCCAGCGCAAATATACCGAACCAACTGGCGAGGCTATGCTTGAGTCTGCCATGCGTCATATTGATATATTAGAACGTTTGAACTTTGATCAATACAAAATCTCGGTCAAAGCCAGTAACGTGTTTTTGACTTTAGATGCTTATCGTTTAATCTCAGCACAAATCGACAACCCATTACATCTTGGGGTAACAGAAGCTGGTGTCTACCGAACAGGGGCCGTTAAGTCGGCTATTGCCCTAGGTGGTCTGCTATTAGATGGTATCGGTGATACTATTCGCATCTCTTTAGCCGCAGAGCCGGAAGAAGAAATCAAAATTGGCTTTGATATCCTAAAGTCGCTAAATATTCGCTCTAATGGAGTGAATTTTATTGCTTGTCCTAGTTGCTCACGTCAAGAGTTCGATGTTATTCGGGTGATGACTGCTTTAGAGGCGCGTTTAGAAGATGTACGTGAACCTATGAATCTTTCAGTAATTGGTTGCAAGGTCAACGGTCCAGGTGAGGCCAAAGAAGCTGATATTGGTATCGTAGGTGCGGCACGTCGGTCGCTAGTATATCGCATGGGTACAAAGAGTCATCTTATCGATACGGATAACTTAGTTGATGAAATCGAAAGTATGGTTCGCGCCCATGCAGCAGTGCTAGAAAAAGCTCGTGAAAATGAGATTATTCGGGTTAAATAATAGCTAAAGTGGTTTTAAAAACACAGCTGCTTTAATAATAGATTTTATTTAAAGCTCGTACATAAAATAATAATAGTAATACTGATTAAAATTTGAGGATATAAGCGCACCATGATTAAAGCTATAAAAGGGTTCAACGACATTTTGCCGAATCAATCAGCGCAATGGTTGCAGTTAGAAAAGGTCTTAGCCGAAGTAATGAGTAGATACGGCTATCAGCATATCCGACTGCCTATCGTTGAGCAGACCGATCTTTTCGCTCGAGCTATTGGTGGCGCAACTGATATTGTCGAAAAAGAGATGTATAGCTTTGTCGATAAGTCTGATCCACCGACACCGCTTACCTTACGCCCTGAAGGTACTGCGGGTGCTGTACGTGCCGTTATCGAGCATAATCTATTACGTGGTGATACTCCTAAGCTTTGGTACATCGGTCCGATGTTCCGTTACGAGCGCCCGCAAAAAGGCCGCTATCGTCAGTTTCATCAGCTAGGTGTTGAGAGTTTTGGTAGCGCCTTACCGGATGCTGATGCCGAATTGATTGCTATGACTCATTTGATGTGGCAAGCCTTGGGTCTAAAAGACGAAATGAGCTTGCAGCTCAATAGCTTAGGCGAGATCGATGAGCGTCATGCTTATCGTGATGCTTTAGTCGCTTATTTGACCGACAAACAGCACTTATTAGATGAAGATAGCAAACGCCGATTAACTACTAATCCTTTACGTATTTTAGATAGTAAAGAGGCGAGTACTCAAGCGTTATTAGTGGATGCTCCTAAGCTTGCTGAATTTTTGGGTGAAGAAAGTATGGCCCATTTTGAGCAAGTGCAAGCTTATTTAGATGGCTTAGGTATTGATTACCAGATAAATCCGCATCTAGTTCGTGGTCTTGATTATTACAATAAGACAGTTTTTGAATGGGTCACTGATAAGTTAGGTAGCCAAGCCACAGTTTGTGCAGGTGGACGCTATGACGGTCTTGTAGGTCAGCTAAAATCTACCGATAGCCGTAACCAGGACAGCCAAGCAAATAGCAAGCCTATCCAGTCCGAACCGGCGGTAGGTTTTGCTATGGGTCTTGAGCGCTTATTGTTGCTAATAGAGGCGGTAGCGCCTTTTGCAGAAACGGCCGCTTGTGACGTATTTATTGTCACTCACCCTGAGGTTTATAGCTCGGGTATGATTTATGCCCAAAACTTGCGCTACCAGCGTCCAGATTTGCGTATTAAGATGGCTAGTGCGACTAGCTTAAAAGCACAAATGAAAAAAGCTGATAAGTCAGGAGCACGTTTGACCGTTATCATCGCTCAGCAAGAGCTTGATGAGCAAAAAATCAGTATTAAAAATATGCAAACGGGCGAGCAAACTAGTATGAATCAAGACTGGTTAGCCGATATAGAAAATTTTAAATAACGGTTTAACTGGACTGGATGCTTTTTTATTCAGAGTTTAGCAGCTAAGCGCTTAGTAACGACTGGCAAGGCATAGCAAGTAACGGCTGGTCATTACCTGCTGATCAAGGTAATGAATCAGCAAGGTTTGGCCCCTTTAGCTCTGAGCACTGAAAAGCCAATAACAGCAGTAGCATTCATTACTCGCATTTTAATATAAATTTATCAGGTAACTATCCATGGCTCTGACCCCTAATTCGCCAAATACAGATAACTCGATGCAAGCGCTAAAAAAATACGGTGGCAATATTGTTACTGTTATTCTGTTGGCATTGGCCGGCTACTTTGGTTGGACTTATTGGCAAAATAATCATGCGCGAGTAGATACAGTTGCTGCTGATCAATACGCTGATATTCAGCGTCTTAATGAAGAAGTTACTCTGGCATCGCAAAATCCAGACCTAGAAGCTGAGGCCTTGACAGCACTAGCGGATAGCCGTAGTAAGTTAAATGCTAATATTGATACTTTGGTTAGTACTCATGGTAGCTCAGTATATGCTTGGCAAGCGTTAATGATTAAAGCGCGTACTCAAGCAGACAATGATGACTTTAAAGGGGCAACTGCTACTCTGAAAAAAGCTTTAGCCGTTGATTTGGGTGATGCTGGTCTCAGCGCTATTGCACGTTTGCGTTATGCCGAAACCTTATTAGCAGCTGGTGACGCTGATGCCGCTTTAGCCGAAGCTAGTAAAGATATGCCAAGCTCATTTGAAGGCAGTCAACAAGAGCTATTAGGTGATATTTATTTAGCCAAGAATGATAAAGATGCGGCCATCAAATCTTATAAGAATGCTTGGGAGCTAGTGCGTAAGCGTCAAGAGACTCGCGCAGTATTAGCACTGAAGATGGAGAGTTTAGGCGTCGTTGCTGAGCCTATTGCTGAGCCTGCTAGCCTTATCCAAGCTTCTAAAGTAGCCCCAGATAATCAAGCGGTAGCAAATGCTAGTAATGAAAATGCTACGGCCATTATTGCCGCAGAAACTACCCAATAGCTAGTCAGCAGCCAATCAACAATAATAACAGTAGTACCGCATGACTCAGTAGATAAGCTACTGGATTATGGTGTTTGTTAGCCCATTTATAGATCGTCAACTTATTCGTAGTGAGAACATACCATGACCTTAAATATTCGCTCTAATAACTATGCAAATAAGACCCTGCTAAAAACTACGGTTATGCATGTAGCTGTATTAGCACTAATGACTAGTGCTGTTATGGGCTGTAGCCGAGGCATTAAGCCCGTGGTCAATGATCCAGTAAAACTGGTACAGCTCGCGCAGCCTATTAGTGTCTTACAGCCAGTATTCATGGTAGATGTCGGCAATAAAAAAGCCAGTTCAAAGGATCCTTTGAGCTTACAAGTGGGCTATGATAATAATCAGATAGTTATCGCCTCACGCGGTGGTGACTTAGTAGGCTATAATGAGGCCGGACAGCGTTTATGGTCATTGAATGTCGATGATCAGATCGTGGGTGGGGTAGCATTAGACAGTTTTAGTCAGACGGCAGTTATTACTACACGTAGCGGAATGGTTATGGCCTTTGATAGTACTACTGGTGCTAAGCGCTGGCAGCAACAGCTAACTGGTACGGTATTGACCAAAGCCTTGATTAGTAATAACCGAGTTATTTTGTCGGCTAACGATGGCTTCTTACAAGGCTTGTCTTTACAGAATGGCCAGCCTGTTTGGAAGTTTGCCACCCAAGTTCCTGATATTAGCGTTCGTGGCACTGCTGCGCCTACCTTGTTAGATGATAAGACTGCACTGTTGGCAACTGCTGATGGTCGTTTGCATGCTATTACTGTTGATAATGGCTTGCCGCAGTGGTCACGTCGTATTGGTGTAGGTACTGGCAGTAGTGAAGTTGAACGTATGAGTGATGTCGATGGCAGTCCTATTGTCGATAACAACGAGTTATTCGCTATCAGCTATAGTGGTCAAGTTATCGGTATTGATTTGGCCTCAAAACAAGTTAAATTCGTTAATGAGTTAGCTAGCTTAAAATCTTTAGCGGTAAATAATCAGCAAGTTATCGGTACCAGTTTAACCGGTAAAATCGTCGCTTATGATCGCAGAAGTGGTGAGACACTATGGGAAAATGATGAGCTTGGCTATCGTAAATTGACTAACCCGGTGATTATAGGTAACTATATCGCTGTAGGTGATTTAGGTGGTGTAGTGCATTTAATTGACCCAGCCTCTGGTAAGATTGTCAGTCGTGTACAGACCAAAGGCGCGCTACAGACCTTACAAGTACAAGGCAGTCGCTTATTGACTCAAAGCGCTTCTGGGCAAGCTGCCATTTGGCAGTTAGCACGCTAAAGAGTCGGGCTGAACTTATTGGTTCAGCCCCTATTTATTAGCTTAGTTTGATCATAAAATTAGTATAAGATCCGCTAGTATTTAGCTTGGATTTGTATATTGATTTTATGTGTTTAGTTTACTAAAGCTTTATTAATTATTATCTATTTAAGTTTGTGACAATAGCCAGTCTAAGTACTGGTTTTATTGTCCTTTATTGCCTATCAGCGAGAGTAATGCATGAGTATCAAGCCTGTGGTTGCCTTAATCGGTCGCCCAAACGTCGGTAAATCTACCTTATTTAATCAATTCACTAAAAGTCGTCAGGCATTAGTTGCTGACCTTTCAGGTCTGACGCGTGATCGTCAGTATGGTGATGCTGAATATGAGGACAAAGCATTTATCGTAGTAGACACTGGTGGTATAGGTGAAGCTGATGATGGCAGTGGCAATATTGATGACTATATGTCTGAGCAGTCGCATACCGCTATTCACGAAGCTGACATTATAGTATTTGTAGTTGATGCAAGAGTGGGCATGATTGGTGCTGATGCAGAGATTGGCAAGTTTTTACATACTTTAGGCAAGCCAGTATATGTAGTGGCTAACAAAGTCGACGGCGCTCATGATTCAGCACCTGCTGAGTTTTATGCATTAGGCTTAGGTGAGCCCTATCCGATGGCTGCCAGTCATGGTCGCGGCGTTGGTAACTTATTAGAAGTTATTACCGCAGATATGCCAGAAAAAGAGTCTATAGTTGAGCCTCAAGGTTTGAAGCTGGCGATTATTGGTCGTCCAAACGTCGGTAAATCGACCCTAGTCAATCGTCTATTGGGCGAGGATCGAGTGGTAGTATTCGATATGCCAGGGACTACTCGTGACAGCATTTATATTCCTTATAAACGTGATGGCAAAGATTACGTGCTGATTGATACAGCAGGGGTACGTCGCCGTGGTAAGATCGATGAAAAAGTAGAAAAGTTCTCGGTAATTAAGACTCTACAAGCTATTGAAGATTCGAACGTGACAGTCATTGTCATCGATGCCCAAGAAGGTATTGTCGATCAAGATCTACATATGATTGGCTATGCCCTTGATGCGGGTCGAGCTTTAGTAGTTGCTATTAATAAATGGGATGGTTTGACTCAAGATCAAAAAGACTATATTAAAATTGAGATGGATCGTCGCTTTAACTTTATACCTTATGTAAAAGTGCATCTAATATCAGCATTACATGGAACTGGAGTAGGTAATCTATACCCTTCAATCCTACGTGCTTATAACTCTTCAATGTTCGAAGTGTCGACTAATCGCTTGACTCAAATCCTGCAAGATGCAGTAGCGGCGAATCCACCACCAGCGATTTCTGGACGTCGAATTAAATTGCGTTATGCGCATATCGGTGGTCACAACCCACCAGTCATCGTTATCCACGGTAATCAGACGGGGTCACTACCTAAGAGCTATCAGCGTTATCTAGAAAACCAATTCCGTGAGGTCTTCAAGCTAGAAGGTACGCCGCTCAACGTAGTATTTAAGCTTAACGAAAATCCTTATTCTTCTAAAAGCGATACTCCGACTAAAGCCAAAGCGCAACAGCTACGCCAACGTGAACGTAACAGAGCACAAAAATTCACTACTCGTGAAAAAAAGAAGCGTTAATATTGCTATGTACTACTAACACTGCCATTTGCTAATAGCAGTGTTAGCTTATATAAAAAATAGCTTATATAAAAACCAGTTCATACAAAAAATTAGCTTATATAAAAATAACGGTGTACAAAGTTAATCAGCAGTTTTAGATTAATGACTATTTTTATATGAGCTATTTATTCACTATAAAGAATTTTGAGGTGAGTAAAGGGACTAAGTATCAATGGTTATAAGTAAAAAAACCTTGAGTTGACTGGACAATATGGTTATAAACTCGATTAAGACACTGCCTAAGCTTATCTGGAACTCTCTGTTGCAGACTATAGTCTTGGCTGTTTTAGTCGGGTTTTTATTTTGTTACGTTTATGGTTTCGTTTATCATTATCAACAGCAGCGCATGCATGTGCAGCAGCTAGCTGAGCTATTGGCTAGAAGCGCTTCTAATGTTGATGGTGCTAATCTAGTAGCCAGCCAAGTCGGCGTCCTCCTAAACGAAGATTATAGCATTCAAAATATCGTTTTTTATTCTACCGATCATCCCATTAGTAGTCTTGACGAACTCGATGTAGAGCAGAACAGCAACGATTGGTATACCGCATTGTTTACCGATGCCATCAGTTTCAACAGAGCAGTGACTAGCGGTTACGCCTCTAAAAGTAACACGCAAGCGAGCAACGTTAATCTACCCCTCTCTACTCCAGCAGCCAATAGAGGCTCTAGTGTTGAAAAAGCTAACAATCCGTTAGATAGGGCCTCAGTAAATACTAATACTTTAGTAGGCTATATTAATATTACCTTAGATATAAATAAACTACGTATGCAGTGGTTACGCAAAACTATTCTATTATGGTTACTGACTTTAACTTTAGTGGTCACTGCCATAGGCTTTATTTTTCGCAAGCTGCTGCGTACTACTGAAGACTTGGGTCAAATCGCTAATGTTTGTAATTTATTAGTTAATGACCCAAATCTTGAGCAGCTACCAGTCATTCAACAGCGTTTTGAGTTTCGCGAGTTTATTCATATCAAGCAGGCCTTTATTCTACTGTTTGAGCGTCTAAGACAGATGCAACGAGAGCATGAGGCGCTAGGGGATTTTGAACAACAGCTTCATCATAAAGAACGATCGCTTGAGGTTCAACGTAATAACTTTCAGAGTATGATCACTCATGAGCTTAAGACTTCACTTAATGCTATCTCCGGTGGCTTGCAGCTATTAGACAAGCATTACCTAAGCTATGACCAGCAAGATACTTTAGAGATTATTCGCAATGGTAGTGAGCATTTGGAGTCGACCTTAGAGCAAATTATTCAACTCAATAAAATTGAAAAAGGCCAAATAGTTGTTACTTTAGTGGTGTTTAATCCTTTGCTAATGATTGCCGATTTATTAGCAGAATTTGATCCTATTGCTCAGCAAAAAGGCATAGAGTTGCTTAGTCATATCCATCATATTGACTATAATCTTGAAGGGGATGCTAATAAGATTAAGCAAATATTGACTGCTGTTATTGACAATGCTATAAAGTTCACCCAAAAGGGACGAGTTACTATTGAGTCGCAACTGACTCATTTCAATAATAGTATTCGCTGGCAACTCAAAATCAGTGATACCGGCATTGGTATTAATGCTAATTACATAGAGGATATATTTACCCCGTTTTTTCAGATTGATTCTTCAAGAACTCGAAAATATGAAGGGGTTGGCGTAGGTTTACCGGTCATAAAACAGCTGTTACAGCTCATTGATGCCTCGATTGAGGTCGATAGTGAGCTTGATAAAGGCAGCCAATTTGTAATCACTATCCCACTGCGTAATAAATATAAAAGCTGGCAGCACACCTTGCTAAAAGACTTAGAGATTATCTACTATTATGCTGATGAAAATGATCTTTTGGTTAAAGAGTTACAAGGGCTGGGTGCTACGGTAATCTCTAGAAAGTATGAGCAGCTCATGCTTGGAAATCTAGATGATATAAAAGTTGATATGGTAATGTTTGCAGAGGATATTCTACCGGAGAAGGTAGCGCAGCTAGCAAGGTTAATCCGAGGCGCTGAAACTAGCCATCGAGCTTTATTGATTTACTGGTGTCCCTCGCATAACAAGTATGACCTATATGACATTGAGCATGAGCTAAAAGTTGCTGGCATAGACTACTGTGAAGGCGCCACGCAGAACACTCAAAGACTTATTAAGATATTGAAGACGTGGATCGGAAGGACTTAGCGAATGATAGGAGAAATAGCCAATAAATGCCGTAACTGCTGTCTTTGAATTCAACATATTCTAGTCCAAAGTAAAGGTGAGAACCATAAAAAGGCCACTTAATTTAAGTGGCCTTTTATGCAATGGCTATAATGACTTTAGGATAATAACAGCTAGTAAGCAAAACTAGCTGTTAAAATACGTTTTGTCCCCAACGTACGATATGCTGCCACATGCGACTAAAAAATCCTGCCTGTTCGATATCGCTAGTAGCAATGATAGGTACTGAGGCTACTGCTTTACCATCAATAACAGCCAGCATTTTACCTACTTCTTGACCCTTTTTAATAGGAGCTTCTAAACTATCAGGGATATCAACAACCGTAGTTATTTTATTCTTTTGAGTCTTGGTGGTTAGTACTTTTAAGGTGTCCCCAGTAGCTAACTCAATCTCTTTGGCTGCCCCGAACCATACTGGCAGCTTGCTAACGAACTGTCCTGCAGGCGCTTTGGTTACTGTAGTGAAGTGACCATAGCCCCAATTAAGCAACTCACGTGATTGATCAGCACGTTCTTGTTGGCTCTTAGTGCCCATAATAACTGAAATTAGACGCATACCATCACGGTTGCTTGAGGCGACTAAACAATAGCCTGCTGCATCAGTATGGCCAGTCTTTAAACCATCTACCGTGCTATCTGTGCTCAATAGCGCATTACGATTGCCTTGAGTAATGCCATTATAAGTAAACTCTTTTTCGGAATAAATTTTATAGTAGTCGCCGCTGTTCTTGATAATGGCGCGCCCAAGCTTGGCCAAATCGAGTGCGGAGGCTTGATGACCTTCATCAGGCATACCTGTGGCATTAACAAAGTGAGTGTTGTCCATACCTAATTTTTTGGCTTGCTCATTCATTAGGGTGGCAAAAGAGGCTTCGCTACCAGCGATATGTTCAGCCATAGCCATTGAAGCATCATTACCTGATTGGATAATGATACCGCGCAGCATATCGATGACACTAGCGGTTTTATTAACAGGTACATACATACAAGACTGGCTACTGCTGCCACGACACCAAGCGTTCTCGCTCATTAAAACCTGTTCGTCTTCGGTCAAGTCACCTGAAGCCAAGCGCTGTTCGATAATATAGCTGGTCATCATTTTGGTTAAGGAAGCGGGTGGTAGCGGCGTAGTAGCATTTTTTTGTGCTAAAATTTCGCCAGTATTATAATCCATCAATATATAGGCGGCATTTTCCATAGTAGGAGGGGTGATAGCCGCATTTACTGCTACTGATCCTAAAGAGACACTAATACCGACTACTAGTTGTACAAGCTGTTGTTTTACATACTTCACGGTCATAAACTGTTACACCACATTATGAGACTAAATTTGTCTAGCGCTATAGCTGCTACTATTAATAAAGCTAGTCACAGCAGATACTAGACATAGAATTAATATCTTAGCAATTTCACCATTAAGTAAATAGGCACAAATAAAAAAATATTCTCGCAGAGAATAATCTAAAAAGCCGCTGTCAGCAACAGATAACTGAGCTATTTAGGCATAATTAGCTATTGACTGGCAAACTAAAACCTTTCATCCACAAAAAAGCCTGCTGTGCAGCTCAGTGTATTGAGGCTGCAAACAGCAAGCTATAGTCAAATAATACAGGTATCGGATACAAAGTATCTGCTAATTTAGCGCAGCATCATAGTCTTTACTAAAATCAATCAGGTGCAATTGGTTTTATTAATACTTAAGGGTAGTACTCAATATTAATACTTAAATGTCACTAAGCTATATCTCTAGTCTTAGTTCCTCTTAATTGCTTAGCCTTAAACGAAGCTGCCTAGATATTTAGTCTTAATCCTAGCTAGCTAATCAATTTCTTAAAGCTTTGGATGATGTAAGTATGGATAGCCGACCTTGCTAGCTACTAGTGACTGTTAGTACTCTATAATTAATAATTAATAATTAATAGTCAATAGTCAATACTTAGTACTCGGCATTGGCTAAATCTTCACAGATAGACTTATTATCTTGCTTAGAAAAACTCATCGTCCAGCTACGAATACTTTGCAAAATCTGACGATAGTCTTGTTGAGTCGACAAGTACTGAATAGCCGCTTTTGGATCTTCTAATGAAGGCATCAGTTCATGCAACTGCACGTTGTATGATTTGTAAAAACGTTGCTTTTGATTGCCACTTAACATTGGTGGACATATTTCAGACAGTACTTGCATCACGGCTATTTCGTGCTTAGTGATGTTCATACCCGACATATCTAAGGGAATAGTAGTACTAGGGGCAGCAAAAGCAGCTGACGATAAAAGAGCCATACTAGTCATCAGGCCAGCCATACCAACTTTAGTTGCAGCATTAATCATAATATTTTTTGCAGGGAAAATTACCGCTAATATCGATTGATTGTTCATTCAGTATCACACTCGCTTTGCATTATTTGATGCTGTTATGGTAATAGGAATAAAAACAAAAGTCACATAAAATATTGACTGATGTGTAGATGTATTGTGACCTAAAGGCTATTTACAGCAACATAGCAGCAGCATGTATTAGTAAGTTGCTTGACCATTAACTAATAAGTTTATATTGTTAGTGCTTGTTGCCTAATGTAAGCCATTTACTGATAATATGCATCTACAATAACCACTGCTAGCGTCTTTATTAACTTAGTAGGACGCCTAAGTCAGTCTTTTGTAAGTTATATAAGGCAATATTTCCAATGTCTGCTCTAAAATTTTAGTAAGGTTAAGCAGGGCATTTGTCCAAGCAATAGTTTTTATGAGCCGTGCCTATTCTTTTATGAGTAGTCGCTATTAATGGATAATCACCATCCATGACAGTGCTAGCAGCCAGTAGCTAACCCTTGTCAAAGTTAAGTAGTTCAGGTTAAATTATTAGGGCTAGCAGTTAAATAGACAGCTAGCAGTTAAACAGAAAAATATAAGTATATTGAGCTGATATGAAGTTTTTGATTAGTAATGATGATGGAGTACAAGCTCCCGGTCTATTAGCATTATATGGTGAGTTATCTAAGATAGGTGAGGTCATTGTAATAGCTCCTGATAGCGAGCAAAGTGGCTGCGCTAGTGCGCTACATATCTCGCAGCCGCTATATACACAGACTTTACAGTCAGGATTTATAGCCGTTAATGGTACTCCTGCTGACTGCATATATTTGGGCTTGCATGAGCTATACCGTAACAGCCGTTTTGATTGTGTGATCACTGGTATTAATTCAGGAGCCAATTTAGGCCAAGATGTATTATTTTCGGGCACTTTTGGCGCGGCATTAACCGCACAGCTGTTCGGTGTCCCTGCTATTGCCACCTCACTAGTAGGCGCTAGCAATGAAAGCTATTATCAGCTGGCAGCCGAGCAAATTGTCAAATTAATCACTGAGACAGACATACTCGAAACCATCAAAAGTTTGCCCTATCATGTATTAAACGTTAATATCCCTGATGTAAAGTGTGCAGCTGACATTAAAGGTCGCAAAATAACGTGTTTGGATCACAGTACTATCGCCAAACCTGTGCATCATATCGTCGACCCTCGTGGGCGTGATGCTTATTGGTTGTCTCTACGCAAAGCAGCTAAGTCTGCCTCTAAGCCCTTAGATTTGCAATTGGCAGGGAGCATAGTAGAACCTACGGCTATCGATCTATCAACTGCTAAAAATCAGCGCTTGAATAACCAATGCCTTATCAATACTGTTACTGATGTTGAAGCGATAGCTGATGGTTTTATCAGCTTATCTCCGGTCAAATTGCATCATACTCCGAGCTCAGCTTTAGATAAGCTGTCAGCATTGATACTGTAAGTTTGGCTCTACAACTCATTATCATAATTGAAATTTAGATTTTGTTAAGGCATTTTGATAGGGTGTTTTTATATCGTGTTATAACAATATTTAGATCCGCAAAAATATTAATAGCACTAGCTTGTCGCTAAAGTAGTTTGTAGCTGATGGCAGGGCAAAGATAATTAAGCTTACTGCTATTTAGAATTAAAAAGATTGATAAAGGATAGGATTTAAGAACAACTATCTTGATACTAATATAAATATGGCTGGCTCGTCAGCAACCTCAGGTATAGACATTAGGAAACCTTGTATGAAAAAGATCACCTCTAAATCCTCATTAGTAACGGCAGCATTGGCAGGTACTTTGACCGTCACTATGCTAAGCATGGTGGGCTGTGCCACCAAGCCGACTTATCAGAATAATCAGTCAGGCCCTACCATTATTACTAATAACCAAGGCGTTCCCAATTATTATCTAGTTAAGCGTGGCGATACTGTCGGTCAGATAGCTGAGCGCTACCGTATGAGCTATCGCCAAATTGGGGCGTTGAATGGTTTGGACAGTAAATATACTATCTACACCGGACAGATGCTTAAGCTTTGGCAAGGCAACCAAGCTACCGCTAGCAATACTAATGCTAACAACAGCGGTCGTCAGCCTGTAAACAATACGCCAGCTTATAACACTCCAGCGCCAACGCCAGCTTATGAGAACACTGCTAATGCAACTTCGGACTATCAATATCCTACCCGTAACCAAGTGGTACGTAACTTCGATGCCTCAGTAGGTAATATGGGCATGTGGTTCGCTGGTAGAGTAGGCGATCCTGTAGTGGCTAGCCAAGGCGGTACGGTACTCTATTCTGGCAATGGGTTGGAGGAGTACGGCAATTTGATTATGATTCGTCATAGTAATAATTACATTACCGCTTATGCTCACAACACTGATTTGCTAGTCAAAGAGGGCGAGCAAGTACAAAGCGGACAGCGTATTGCCACTATGGGTAGCAGCGGTCAGACTAATCAAGTAGGTTTAGAGTTCCAAGTGCGCCTGAACGGTAGCCCTATCGATCCTCGTACAGTATTGGGGCGTTAACGCTAAGCGTTAGTTTATTTGGCTTGAATAAAACAGGCGGCTCAGCTTTATGTCTTACGTCAGCTACTATGCTATCAGCTACTATGCTAATAAATAGCCCGCATAATACTCGGTAATGACTAATAAAGCTGGTAGGCCGCGACTATTACTATCGACACGTATCAGGCACTTAACCGCAGCGCTACTGCTGTTTGCGCTGCTATATAGCCTAACTAATCACTATAGTGCTGCGCTGTTTGACTGCTGTTCTGAGCGTATACACTATGTAGCGACCAGCTTAGACAGTAGTCTGCCATTTGTTGCCGCCATGATCGTTCCTTATAGCTGGTCAATGATATTATTCATTGCCAGCTTTTTTATGGTGCGCACTCCTAGTCAACTGTCTTCGCTTAGCTCACGTCTGATACTTGCAACTTTGCTTGCTACGCTTATATTCTATTTATACCCTGCGCGCTTTTCTTTTGAGCGTCCCTTAACTACAGACTGGACCACAGTTGGCTATGCGGTGTTAGGAGCTGCTGATAAACCCTTCAATCAGCTGCCCTCGTTACATGTCAGTTATGCACTGCTGCTAGGCGTGTCGTTGTGGGAAGTGGTGGTTGGTCGCCAGTGGCTAGTGCTAAGCTATAAAGGTTTACTAGTGCTAGTTTGCTGTTTAATTATAGGGTCGACAGTATTTACTTACCAACATCATCTACTAGATATTATTGCAGGAATGCTATTGGCTGCTATCGTACTATTTATGGTTGACAGACAGCGCAGTGTATTAGTGCTTAAATATTTTGCCATCGCAATCAGCGGTTTTTTATTGTTGGCTATTACTGGATTCTTTATAGCTACTAATTTTAAGCAGCCCTTATTTGAGTACACTAGTCTAGTAGTGGCAGGATATTGGCTGCTAAGCTTTATGCGTTTGGCTTGGGTTTATCAAAGCGCCGAGATAAATACTAATAGTAGCTATTTTATAAAAGATAACCGAGGTAAATTAACGCTGAGCACTTGGCTAACTTTTGTACCTTTGCTACTGGCTTATAGAGCAATGTCGAGCTTGAGCCAGCGTTATTATAGTTACCAGCACCCTGACAGAGTTGGTAGCACAGATTGGCAGCCAATAGGTAATAATACTTCTGTATCGGCAAGCGCGCGTTTATCATCGCCGTTATTCATCAAGGGTTTTCTCCCCAGCCAAGTAGCTGACTTAGCTGCACAACTAATCATCGTCGATCTAGCAGCAGAGGCTAGTAGTCACTTGTTAGCAGTCAGGGCTATTGCTAATAATAGCGTGAAAAATGCGCCGCGAAGTACGCAATATAGCATCCATTATTTATATTGGCCCTTATTAGATCTACAACCCTTCAATGAGGCTGATGCGCTAGTATTAATAGGCTTGTTTGAGCAGCTAAATCAATTGCTGGCTGACAATCGCCACACCAATAAAGCACAAGCTGGTACTTCATTGACGCTAATAAACTTCCATTGTGTGATGGGGTTTTCGCGCAGCATTGCTATGCAAGTTCTGTATTTAGTATATTGTGATAAGCTAAGCTTAGAGAATTACCAAACCTGGATAAGTCAACACTATCCGCAGGCGCATCTGGCTAGCTCTTATTTACCTGAGTCGCTAATAACAGCGCTAAGCTGCGCTAAAAAACCTTAAAGCATACAGCTTGCAAAGCTTACAGCGCAAAATTTTAAACCTTAAAACAGTAAGGCAATAACTAATAATGACGGCATCCCTATTTAATATTCAAAGCTATCAGTATCCGCAAAACTTTGCTGATATCAAGCCTAAGTTGGCACGCTTAGAGCAAGCAATCAATAAGTTAGAAGCGAACCTTATTAAGGCTGAAGATGCTACTAATAGTCGTAGTGAAAGTCGCAGTGAAAGCCTTACTGAGCCGCTAAAAGTTGATTATGCTAGTGAGCTAAATCCCAATCAACTACTTGCCGCAACTACTATCGAGGGCAAAGTGTTAGTGATTGCTGGGGCAGGGTCAGGAAAGACTAAGACTTTAACTTATCGGACCAGTTACTTGTTGGAGAATGGGGTCGCTCCTAAAGAGATATTGCTGTTGACGTTCACTCGTAAAGCGGCTAACGAAATCAAAGGTCGAGCTAAAACTTTGCTGGCGAGTACAGCGGCAAGTAGCAACGCGCTTAACGATATCACTAGTGGCACTTTTCATTCATTCTGCAATAGATTACTGCGCCAATACTCAGGACTACTCGGTATTAATCCGCGTTTTACTATCTTAGATACCGCCGATAGTGAGGATGCTATTGATCTTATTTATAAAGAAAAGAAATACCCAGCGCAGATTAAAAAGCAGGCCTTTCCACGCAAAAAGACCCTACAAAATATCTTTTCAAGCTCTAGAAATCGACGTATCCATATCAGTGAGTTAATAGAAAATAACTATCCAGATATAGCGATACATATTCCTATTATCGAGCAGTTAGCCGTTGACTTTCATCAGTACAAGCGAGCTAATCACTTGTATGATTTTGATGATATTATCAGTCAAGTGGTCAGTCATCTAAAAAATAATAGTAAGTTTCGCCAGCTGGTACAGCAGAATTATCGTTATGTGATGGTCGATGAATATCAAGATACTAATATTCCCCAAAAGCAGCTGATCGATCTTATTTGTGCGCCAGCCTCAGTATCCTTGATGGTGGTCGGTGATGACAATCAAAGCATCTATGCCTTTCGCGGGGCAAATTATGAGAATATTCTACTATTTGGTGAGACTTATCCAGAAGCTAAGCTGATCAAATTGGAGCAAAACTATCGCAGCACGCCAGCGGTTTTAGATTATATCAATGCCTTGTCAGCACAAATCACTTTAGGCTATCAAAAGCAATTATATTCTAAGATGGCTATAGTAGGACAAAAGCCTGTTTTTAGCCGTCTGAGCGATGAAACTCGTGAAGCCAAATACATCGCTGATAAAATAATTGAGCACAAAGCAGATCACGACTATAACGACTACGCAGTACTGTGCCGGACCTCCTTTCAATCCAACTATGTACAGCTAGAATTTATGGAGCGTGGTATCCCCTTTATAGTGGTTGGTGGTATCAAGTTCGTCGAGAGACGTCATATCAAAGACGTATTGGCTTTTGTAAAGATACTCTATAACCCTAATGATACTATCGCTTGGCATCGAATTTTGACTTTGTTTCGAGGGGTAGGTGGGGTGACGGCGACTAAGCTTACTCAGGCAATTAATGCCGATAATAATTCTTTTGAGCCGTTGCGTGCACCCGTGTTTAGCAAAAAAAGCGCTCAGCTGGAATCTTTATATGCACTACTAAGCAAGGCCAGTCAGGCGCAAGCGGTTGAGCAAGTCATTGAGGATATTCTAGAGTTTTATATTCCAGTACTAAAGACGCTTGAAGAGAATTGGCGTGAGCGCTCAGAGGACTTTCGGGTACTTAAAAATCTAGCAACTGAATACAGCAGCTTAGATAACTTTTTAGAAAACCTAGCGCTGGATCCGCCTAATGATTCGGTAGCGGCTATGGCGCAGTCTAAAGCTAGTGGTGAGGAGGATAACGATAAAGTCACTATCTCGACTATCCATAGCTCAAAAGGACTGGAGTGGCCAATAGTATTTGTCAATTCCTTAGTCGATGGCATGACGCCGCATCATCGCTCTTTAGATGATTTTGAGGAGTTAGAAGAGGAGCGCAAGCTGTTTTATGTGGCTTGTAGCCGGGCTAAGACGAGATTGTATCTAACCGCACCTGATTACTTTGCCAGCTATTCAGGTTACTTCGATAAGCCGTCAAGATTTATCGCAGAGTTGTCTGCCGATAAAGTTGAGATTGAAAGCAGCAAAAAACTGATAGTCGAGAGCGATGATCCGGTTTGGTGGTAAGCTGCCAAACCGGAGGTAGTTGATAAATAGCTAGGGCTAGACATAGCGAATAATTTGCACTCGAATAAGGTGCGACTTGTTTGCTACAGCATAGTTATAGCCTTCTGTATTTTTCTTTCAATCATCTACTTGCTCATAGCTCTATTGGTTAGTTATTAGCGCATAGACCAGACGATATCCCGAATCGCCTGCGGTAGAAACATAATCTGCCTTTTCCCGTTCTAGCAGATTGATATCATAGTGCTTAGCATAGTACGTTTCGAGTTGTGCTAGTGTCACTAAGAATGGCGGAGTATTTTTCTGGTTATTATGACGCTGCTTTTCGCCGTCATAAGCAAACGATAGTAGAAGTTGGTTTGCGTTATTACTCAGCTGCATAATTTTCTGTGTATAGCGTGTACGCAAGTTTTCCGGCTCATTGTCTGGAAGGGCAACTAATGCCCCGCGGTCATAGAGGGCGTCTATTGTCCCAATATCAGCAGCACTTAAATCAAAAATATCACCAACCCAGATTTTGAGTGTTTGACCTAAGTGCTCAGTCTGATAACAAGTGAGGCTAGGAATAATTGGGTGGGGTGTTACTGTCGCTATCAAATCATTTTCAATAAAAAACTGCTCAACGGCTGTTGCTACTAACTCGACACCCACAACGTCAAAACCTTGGGTGATAAACCATAGCATATCTACGCTTTTACCGCATAAAGGCACGAAAACACGCCCATTTTTACGGGTGTTTAAGGTTTTAAAGTGCTGGGTGAGCATGAAATTTGGTTTTTTCTGAGTGAAGTTAGTTTGGTTGTTATGCCATGCATTCTGCCAAAATTCAGGATTCATAACTTCAACCTTATAGTTGTAGGTTTAAACTATCTATTATAACCTCAATGACCAACGGTCTGCGAAAATACATTAATCACTATCACGCCGCTGATAATCAAGGCGATACCGATAATAGCGGGGGTATCGATGCTTTGCTTAAAGATTACAAGTCCTATGATCGCCGTCAACACAATACCTATACCGCCCCAAATCGCATAGGCGATACCTAAAGGTAGGGTTTTTAAAGTTTGAGTCAAAAAATAAAACGAAAAAACATAAAGGATAGCTGTTAATAAGGTAGGGACTAAGCGGGTGAACTGTTCTGACTTGACCAAAAAAGTTGTGCCTAGTACCTCAAAGATGATGGCCAGCATCAAAAATCCATAGCCGATTAAAACAGGGTTCATACAAGCATTGCTCCAGCTATTGTCTTAAAGATAATAATTACAGCGCTGCATTATCACTCATAAAGCCTAAACTGTCAGCCCTAGAGTGACTTCATTTATTTATCAGTAATTAACTCAACCATTGTTAAGTTTATCTATATTATGCTGGCTGAATATAGCTCTGTTTTTTATTGAACTAAAGCCTAGTCTCAATAGCAGCATACTAGGCTTTTACTACCTCAAATTTATTACAGATAAAACCGCTGCTTGCCTTACATTTAAAGGGCTTAAGCTATCAGCGTTAGCGGTGTATTTATTTTTAACAGTATATGAAATCATAGGGTTGAAGGGTGAAAAAGTAGACCTATAGAAGGGTTTTGAGGCTCTCGTATAAATGTGTAAAAGTAGCTATAACAAAAAGTAACCCTTAACAAAAATATCTGTTAGATATAGGTTTATTAATTGCTAAGTACGCGTTACTATCACCATTGCATTTATAGCGGCTAATAGCTTTTTAAGCTTCAGTTTTCGTAGCGGTTATTAGTAGTTATATTTTAATCTTGATATCTATGGTTAGTACCTATTCTAAAAGGATTTGCTATGCGTTATGACGTTATTGTTATCGGTGCGGGTATGGTCGGCACTTCGGCTGCTTGGCATCTACAGAAAAATAATTCAAAAGTTCTGATGCTTGATAGAAAGCTGCCGGGACTTGAGACTTCATATGGTAATGCAGGTTTAATCCAGCGTGAAGCGATTCATACTCATCCTTTTCCGCGCCAGATTACTGAATTGG
This sequence comes from Psychrobacter sp. BF1, assembly GCF_019279065.1. Classification (NCBI taxonomy): domain Bacteria; kingdom Pseudomonadati; phylum Pseudomonadota; class Gammaproteobacteria; order Moraxellales; family Moraxellaceae; genus Psychrobacter; species Psychrobacter sp. BF1. The sequence continues at coordinate 66,572 of NZ_JAGYWV010000007.1, read as the reverse complement.
TCAGAGTTATGCCTAACCAAGGTACCGATATTCGCTATCGTATACCCGCTATCCTACGCTATCATCAAGCGCTATTGCAGTACTGGAAGTACTCAGCACCTGCCATAGTCAAACAGATAGAGAGCGAATGGCAAACGCTGATTGCCCATTGTACTAGTGAGCATCAGACTATGATCGAAGCATCTGGCGCTGATGAGCTAATTACTCGTGATGGCTGGCTGCAATTACATCGCTCAAAAGAGACCCTAAAGGTAGCTGCAGATACGGCTATCCTTGATCGTGAGCAAGGCGTTGAGCATAAAGTATTGAGTGTAGATGAGCTAAAAGCACTTGAACCTAATGCCAATTTTGATGGTTTCGTTGGCGCTATTCACTGGTTAAACTCTTGGCAAGTCTCTAACCCAAGTTTACTAGTTAAAGCTTATGCTAAAAACTTTGAGCAGATGCAAGGCGTTATCAAAGAAACCGATGTGACACAAATTATTCCCTTGGATAATGTTAATACTGACAATGTCGATACTGATGTTGATGCTGGCGGTAAAGGTTGGAAAGTGGTCACAACCATAGGTACTTTTTACAGCGATGACTTAGTTATCGCCGCTGGCCCTTGGTCAAATGAGCTGATCAAACCCCTTGGTTATAACTTACCGTTATTCCCAATGCGTGGCTATCATCAGCATTTTAAAGTCAGTGCTAAAAACACTATCCATCACAGTATGTTCGATATGGACAAAGGCTTTGTGATGGGGCCGATGCAACAAGGTATTCGTATTACTACGGGTGCTGAGATGACTACTATGGATGCGCCAAAGAACTTCGGTCAGCTAAAGACGGTATTGAAATTAGCACGTAAGATATTACCATTAGATGAAGCTGTGGAAAGTGAAGCTTGGGCGGGTTCGCGCCCTTGTATGCCCGATATGAAACCGGTCATTGGCCCAGCTGGCAAGCATGATAAGTTATGGTTTGCTTTCGGTCATAGTCATCAAGGTTTTACTCTAGGACCTATCACTGGTCGTCTAGTAGAAGAGCTAATCCATGACAAGTCATTGACCGTTGATGTTGAACCTTTTAACGCTCAGCGCTTCTGTAAAGCGTAACTTGTAAATGTAAATATGTTAAAATATTTCCTCAAAAATGTAAGGGAGCACTATAAGTCAACATAGTGCTCAGAAATAATACTAAAAAACATAGGGATATATCATGAAAAAGCTACATAGTAATGAACGAGCTAGCAAAATTGTCATCCACAATCAGACTATCTATTTAAGTGGTCAAGTTGGCAATGCTGAAGATGACATCCAAGCACAAACCTTGACTTGCCTAGAAAAAGTTGAAGCTTTGCTAACAGAAGTAGGTAGCGACAAATCAAAAATACTTTCTGCTACCGTTTGGATCAGCACTATGGATAACTTCGATGCTATGAACCAAGTATGGAACAAATGGTTCGAAGGCGTACAGCCACCAGCCCGTGCTTGCGGTGAGTCAGCACTAGCCCGCCCTGAGCTATTAGTAGAAGTTACAGTTATCGCAGCTGAGTAATGGCTTAGTTTTTAGCTTTACTAAGAATAAAAAGGACATCCTATAATTAGGGTGTCCTTTTTTATGTCTAAAGCTTTTAGCTAAAAAATCGTAGATTATTAACTAAGCCACGCTATACGGATTAGCGTAGTAGCTGCTGACCCAAACGCATACTAGCGGCGATATTCATAGCGGTTGCTTCGATATTAGCATAAGCATCCTTTAACACTTTATCAATAGGGTCTAGCCTTTGAATGCTGGGCATAACTACGTTGAACTGAGCTTGTTGCGCTGGCGCTAAAGTTTCAACGCTGCCACAAATAGCGATAATAGGAGTGGCATGAGCCTTAGCCAGTTGACTGATACCGCTAGCCACTTTACCCATAGCGGTTTGCGCATCAAGTTTGCCCTCGCCAGTGATCACTAAATCCGCTTCAGCGATTTGCGCCGCTAAAGTTACAGCAGTAGCTACTGTAGTAAATCCTGATTGCAACTGCGCGCCACAAAAGCTAATCAAGGCAAAGCCAAGGCCACCTGCAGCACCAGCTCCTGGTACATCCTGAGCCTGGTTGACCTTTGTTGCGAGGTCATCGTTAGACTGCTGATGGTGACAGAGCTCAGCAAAGTGGCCTAAACAGTTATCTAAGATCGCTACTTGCTGAGTATCAGCACCTTTTTGTGGGCCAAAAATAGCGCTAGCTCCTTGCTCGCCGCATAAGGGATTAGTCACATCGCAAGCCACTTCAAATACCGTGTTGACAATCTGTGCATGAAAAGCTGAGTCATCTATTCGTTGCAGCTTAGCTAATGATTCACCGCCTGCTGCTAATAACTGATCGTTACTATCATAAAACTTCATGCCTAAAGCGGTTAGCATACCGACCCCAGCATCATTAGTGGCGCTACCGCCTAAGCCAATGATAATACGCTTAGCCCCTTTGTTTAGGGCATCAGTAATCATTTCACCAACACCATAGCTGCTAGTAAGCAAGGGGTTTCTTTCTGCTATTGTCAATAAATGCAGACCACAAGCTTGGGCGATTTCTATCACCGCTGTCGCATCGGGCAGTAGTAAATATCTAGCACTGATAGGGCGCATTAAGGGGTCATGGACGGTCACTTGCTGCCAATCACCACCAAGGGCGTAAGACAATACTTCGCAAGTACCTTCGCCACCATCGGCCATCGGTAGCAGGGTGTAATCAGCGTCAGGAAACACTTGCGTGAAGCCCGACTTGATGGCGTGACATACTTCTAAAGCAGTTAAGCTTTCTTTAAATGAATCAGGGGCAATAAGGATATTCATTGGCGTCTCTTAAACTATTTATTGCAAAGTCACAGTCGTTATAGCGGCTGCTGTTACTATTTAGCTTAGCTCTATTAAAATTATTGCTATAAAAAGCATTTAATAAAACCATTAGATAAAGACTAAGGTTAATAGCCAGATAAAGATAATACTAGTCACCCCTTGGATACCTGTAGCCACTGAGTGAGCTTTATACGCTTGTGCCACACTCATACGACTAAATTGGCTCACAATCCAAAAGAAACTATCGTTGGCGTGGGAGATAGTCATTGCCCCGGCACCGATAGCCATGACACAAAAAACACGGCCAAGTTCGCTATCAAGTCCAATCTGTCCTAACAGCGGTGCTACCATCGCTGAAGTGGTGACTAAAGCTACGGTAGTCGAACCTTGAGCGGTTTTTAGTGCTGCTGAGACGATGAATGGCATAAATATACCTAATCCTAAGGCGGATAACGTAGTGCCTAAGTAGTCGCCTATCGGCGTGACTTTTAACATCGCACCGAATGCACCGCCAGCCCCAGTGATTAATAAAATAGGAGCCGCTACTACTAAACCTTGTGAGATAGCCTCGCTCACTTGCTGAGTTTTGTTATTACCCTCTATTAGCAAAAACGATAAAAACAAACCAATAAGTAGCGCTGTTAATGGGTTACCAATGAATATCAGTAGCTCAGCCATTAAACCGTCGCCTAAAGGCGCTGTAGGAAAGTTAGCAAAAGACGATAAACATATCAACACTATAGGGACTATGATAGGTAAAAAAGCCATAGTTGCTGAGGGTAGCTTATTATAATCTTCACGAGATTTCATGTTTGCGGGTAGGGCAACAGCCGCTACATTGTCAGCATCTATATTGTCTGGTTCAACATTAAGAAAGCGATTGGACCAAAGCCAACCTGCCAGCACAGCAACAGTAGTGACCACGATGCCCACCATGATGACTAAGCCTAAGTTCGACTCTAATCCCAAGTTGCCAGCAGCAGCAATAGGACCTGGGGTAGGAGGGACAAAAGTATGAGTGGCATATAGACCTGTTGCCAAAGCAATACTCATTGCTACACTAGATACTTTTAAGCGCTCTGCCAACGACTCTTTTAACGAGTTTAAGATCACAAAACCTGAATCACAAAACACAGGAATCGACACTACGGCCCCAACTATAGACATAGTCAAAGTAGGGAAGCGTGGTCCTAACAAATTAATAACCGTTTCGGCCATTACAATCGCTGCACCAGTCTTCTCTAAGATCAGTCCGATGATAGTGCCGAATACTATAACTAGACCAATATATCCTAAAATACCACCAAAACCATCAGCAATAGTTTTAGCCACTGAATCAAGAGGAACTTGATAAAATAACGCTACTAAAAAAGCTGACAATATCAGCACTAAAAAAGGATGCCACTTCAGTTTTGCAGTAGCAAAAATAATAAAAAGTATGGTCAATACAAGCCAAAATACTATCATCACAATCTCTATAAAATTACGGTTGTCGTTAGCTAGGAAAGCTAACGTATTTAGTTATACAGCGATGCTTCGCCGATTTTAAATGGCCTATTTTATAGTACATGACAGTAGCTAGGAAATGATATTTATATAGTGGTTTCTGCTACCATAGGCAGCTATTTATTTACCTCATTATTAGGATCAATCATTGACCACATTTAATATCCCTAAGATTGCCACTATCGCTGACCCGCAATTACAGCAGCAGCTCCAACACATTATCGATAATAAAACTAAGCCACTAGGCGCACTAGGTAGATTGGAGACGCTAGGCTTACAGTTAGGACTGATTCAAGGGTCGACTACGCCTATTATAGAGCAGCCACAGATTCGGGTCTTCGCCGCTGATCATGGCTTGACCAAACATGGTACTTCAGCCTTCCCAAGTAGCGTTACCGCGCAGATGGTACTTAACTTTTTACAAGGCGGTGCGGCTATTAATGTGCTGGCGCGTCAGCATAATATCGAGCTAAAAGTTGTCGATGCTGGCGTTGCTACTGATTTTGACAGCATGTACTTTACTAGTCATTTCGAACGCGAAAACCATCCGCAGCTGCTCGATTATAAAGTTCGTCACGGTAGCCGTGATGCCTTGACTGAACCTGCCATGACTGATGAAGAGTGCACGCTGGCCCTTAATAACGGCATGGCGGTTGCCCAGCAGCTCACTGGCAACTTATTAATAATAGGTGAGATGGGTATTGGCAATACCTCAGCGGCAAGTATGCTATTGGCCAGATTAGGTGAGCTACCGATTGCCGACTGTATAGGCCGTGGTACTGGGCTTGATGATACGGGCCTGCAGCATAAACAGTCTATTTTAAGCCAAGTATTGCAGCGTCATAGCACTGCGTTATCGCCCCTAGCAGCATTAGCAGCATTAGGCGGTCTTGAGATTGCGATGATGGTAGGGGCGCTGATACAAGCGGCTAGTGATAGACGGATATTACTGATTGATGGTTTTATCGCTAGTGTCGCCTTGTTAGTCGCTGAACGCTTAGCGCCAGGAGTGTTGCAATATGCGATATTTGCCCATCATTCAGTCGAGCCAGGACATAGCCATTTGCTTAAGCTATTAAACGCTGAGCCGCTGTTAACTATGCAAATGCGTTTGGGAGAGGGCAGTGGTGCGGCATTAGCTTATCCGCTACTGCAATCAGCCTGCGCTATCATCAATGAGATGGCCAGCTTTAGCGATGCTGGTATTAGTGAAAAAACCAGCCCTAAAAGCAATAGTGAAAGCCAGAGCCCAAGTAAAAACAGTAGCGAGCACACTCACTGATGGCATCGATACTAAGCCGTATTGGTTATGAAGCACGCTTGATATTAGTGGCGGTGCAATTTTTGACACGTATACCTGTCCCTTCATTCGCTCATTATGATCCACAGTGGCTGCATCAAAGCAGTCGCCATTTTCCTGCAGTGGGGCTGTTGGTAGGGGTGCTCTGTGCTGGCGTATTTTGGCTGGCAAGTCTACTGTTTAATCCGTTAGTAGCAGCAACAGTGAGTAGTGTTTTTGGTATCAAGCTAACTGGTGCCTTTCATGAAGACGGTTTAGCCGATACTTGTGATGGTCTCGGCGGTGGTCTGACTCGTGAGCGTACTCTAACGATTATGAAAGACTCGCGTTTAGGCACTTATGGGACTTTAGGTTTAGTCTCAGCACTGTTACTTAAGATTACTTTACTGGCGGCTATGCCCGTATCAGTAGCCATAGTGGCGCTGATAATCGCTCATAGTGCTTCACGCCTGTTATGTACTAGCCTTATAGCACTGCTGCCTTATGGTGGTGAAGTAGAACATGCCAAAGCTAAGCCTATGGCGCAACAATTGACTTTAGCTCAAGGTTTTTTAGCTAGCGGCTGGCTATTATTAGGCATAATTTTAGTGCTGTTAGTCTTCCCTAGAGCAGTGCAGCTGATCAGTATTTGGCAAGCTTTATTGGCACTACTGTTGGCTTTGATCGCTACTGACTACATGCGTCGATTATTACGTCGCCGTCTGGATGGCTATACTGGTGATGGGTTAGGGGCTACGCAGCAGCTGAGTGAAGTGGCAATCTATGCAGGGCTTGCAGCAACACTACCTTTTATTTAACGGCGCAATGAGTAGCTTGCAGTATATTATCTTGTAACTCAGTAGCTAAACTAACAGTAGCTTGCCATTTAGCACTGTTAATTTAGCGCTGTTAGTTTAACGCTAAGCTTTGCCGCTATTGGTTATGCAAAACTAGTGAAGACTAGGAGACATTTATGCCTCTATTATATATTTGGCGACACCCAAAACCGTTAGCTGCTGCTGGTATATGTTTTGGACAGACTGATATGGCTGTTGATAAACGTAAGCTTAAGCGCCTTGCCAATCAAATTCAGCGTTATGTGCGCCGGCAGCAATTGCCAAAAGCAATATGGGTTAGCCCTTTGCAACGTTCATTGATAGTGGGTCAGTTACTAGTACAGCACGGCTTTGAGTGTTATATAGCGCCTGAGCTTATTGAGATTGACTTTGGCGATTGGGAAAATTGTCCTTGGCAGCAAATCGCTAAGCAACAGATAGATGACTGGTGCAACAATTTTGCGCACTTTGCCCCCGATAATGGCGAAAGCTTGCAACAGTTTTTTACTCGTGTAGAAGGCTGGCTAAAGGCCCAAATGACGGATAAGCCAATACTAGCCGTAGGTCATTCTGGCTGGATCAATGCGGCCAAAATGATTAATGCGGGACAACCAGTACCACAAATAGCTGTGGATTGGCCTAGCTCACTTACTTATGGAGAGCTTACTATGCTGGAATTTATAATGTAGTTTAGCTTAGCGGCTTTTATTAGTGAATATTATAGTTTTAAAATTACATTCATTTAGACGAATTTATGGTTATTATTAGCCAATTCGTCTTTTTTTTGTCAAAAAAAAATACAAGGATTATGGTTAATTATGTAAAGAATATTGACTCGATTTTATATTGAATTAACAGCTCATTAGCTGTTACGACTGTTTGGCTGATGTATGAAATTAGTTAGAGTAACTAATAACTGTATTTTTATATATTCATATAAGTCGAAGAATAAATTATATTATCAAATTTAATTAAAAATATTCTTAATTTAATTCGAAAAGTAGGGTTTTTATTATGATGTCTAACTTAATAAGATAATTATTGCGGCTAATGAGTTAGTTTCATTTTTTAGTGTAAATACTAATAAGCTAATTTAATTTTTCAGCTCCAATACTAATAATATAAGTCTTATTATAAAATAAATTCATAATAAAAAAGTTTTCATTAATATCTTTCTTCTTGGCTAAATATCTATCTAACTAATTATTTTACTTGATTTGGTTGTACGTAAAATAGACTAATGAATAATTCCTGAAAGTTTTGGTATCGATTTTAAATTGAATCGTATAACGATATTGACTAGAGTTCCTCTACAATATCGTCTTCTATTTATCCTTAGACCCTAGTACTTATAACCGCTATATATACTGTAAGATTATAATCTTAGTTCCAAAAGCGAATAAGCTAAGTTCAAAATTCAGGTATCAGAGTTATAATATCACCCTTCAACTATGTATATAAGATAGTCGTCAAAAGTCTATAGTAATAAAATATATTATCCTAAATATAAAAAACATTAATGTTGAATCTTTAAAATAAACATTGTTATTTTTGTTACAGAACAATTAAATTAAATTGTGATTCTGTTGCTTTTTTCTATTGGGTTTCTTATATAAAAAAAGTTAATATTATCCCGCTCCTAAGTTATTAATCTTCTTGAGAGTTAATGCCATTCAATAAAAAAAGATTAACAACGATAATAATCTATGGAGATTAATCATGAAGAAAATAACTTTAGCGGCGTCTGTAGTAGTTCTTGGTATGTCTAGCGCCTTTGCTGCCGATGGAACAATTACTATTAATGGTGCGGTCAGCGCAAAAAGTTGTAACATTGAGGCAGGAAGTAAAAACATTACTGTAACGCTTCCTACTGTTTCTAAACAAAGCCTTGCAGCAGTAGGTCAAGTTGCTGGCCGTACCCCTTTTACTATTAAGTTAACCAACTGCTCTGCAGGGAAAGTGGCTACTTATTTCGAACCTGGTGCCACAGTTGACTTTAACTCGGGTCGTTTAAAGAACGCTACTGGTACTGGTAGCGCCGCTAACGTTCAAGTTCAACTATTAGGAGATAATAACTTATTTATTCCTGTTCTAGCCGCAGGCTCTAACGGGGTGCAGAGCAACTCACAGTTAGTAGATGTTTTGGCTGCCGGCAGCGCTAATCTTAATTACTACGCTGAGTACTATGCTACTGGTGTATCAACGGAAGGAACTGTAGGGACTTCAGTGCAATACACTCTTGTTTATCAGTAACTAAAAACCTTAATAGATTGGAGGAGACAAGAGGAGTATTTAACTTGTCTTTTCCAGTTTATATTTATATTGGAGTAAGTATATGTTCTCAAATCATTGGTTTTATAAGATATGCTTATTCATATTTTTGATTTTCTCTGGTGTAGCAAACGCTGAAATAATTATTCATGGTACTCGTGTCGTCTATTCATCTGACGCACGTGAAATTACTTTAGAGGTAACTAATGAAGGACAAAACCCAGCTTTAGTACAAGTGTGGATCGATGAAGGTGACGCCGACTCAACGCCAGATCAATCAAAAGCCCCCTTTGTGATTACCCCTCCTATCGCGCGTGTAGAAGCACAAAAAGGACAATTCTTACGTATAAGCAGTTTGCCGACAGCCAATGCCCTTAGTAAAGATCAAGAAACATTGTTTTGGTTGAATATTTTGGATATCCCCCCTAAGCCAAACTCAAAAAATATGAGTGCTGTACCAGATAATTTTTTGCAACTTGCCATTCGCTCACGAATCAAACTTTTTTATAGACCTAGCAGTATTAAAGAAGATGCCAATTTAGCACCTGAAAAAATTCAATGGACTAATAACGGCAAGGTTTTAGTAATTAAAAACCCAACGCCGTTTTATATAACTATGAGCGCTATAGCTCAGCAGAATCTGGGTGAAAAGGTTGATATTCTAAGAGAGGGTTTAATGTTGTCACCATTTTCTGAGAAGTCAGTGACTCTACTAAATTCGAATGTACAAGGCATGACTTTTACTACGATTAATGATTATGGTGGTAGTGTTATGAGCGACATCAAGTAATCATGGTTTTTCAATCAGTTAAAAGCAGTAGCTATGTTTCTTTAATTTTTAAAGGACGATTGGATCATGAAAAATAAAACCAAATCTGGTAAGTACATTAAGAGGAACATAAGCTACTACCTCACTTGCAGTGTCATTAGCTTTAGTATACCAACCTTAGTAAACGCCAATGAGACTGATGAAAAATCTTCTCCACTAATCAGTACAGAAGCTGAATTTAGCGCTGATTTTTTGATAGGAGATGCCAAAAAAATAGATATGAATAGATTTGCTTATGGCAATCCAGTTTTACCCGGTGAGTATAATTTAGATGTTTATATCAATGGCAGCTGGTTTGGTAAGCACCGTATGTTGTTTAAAGCTACTACGGATAACAAGAATTCATATACTTGCTTTACTGGCAAGCAGCTACTTGAATATGGTGTAAAAGCGGAAGTTATCCAACAAAAGGCAGAATATGACAGTGGAAGCTGTCAGAAACTCGATGAGTGGATTGAGTCATCGTTTTATGATTTTGATAGCTCAAAACTAAGGTTTGATATCTCTATTCCACAAGTTGCCATGCAAAAAAACGCCCAAGGTTATGTCGATCCCAGCGTTTGGGACCGTGGTATCAATGCGGCATTTGTCTCTTATAATGCCAGTGCCTATAAAACCTTTAATGCATCAGAAAACAGCAGTGATAATACCAATGCGTTTGTATCTTTAAACACAGGGGCGAACATTGCAGGCTGGCAGTTTCGTCATAATGGACAATGGGTATGGAATGAATCTGAGAGTAGTGACAATAAGTCAAAGTACGAGTCGGTTAGCACCTACGCACAACGCGCTTATCCTGAATATCGCAGTGTACTGACACTCGGCGATAGTTTTACTAATGGTGAAATATTTGATTCGTTTGGTTACCGCGGGGCAGATTTTTCTAGTGATGATCGTATGCTGCCTAATAGCATGGTGGGCTATGCGCCGCGTATCCGTGGCAGTGCTAGGACTAATGCTAAGGTTGAAGTGCGTCAACAAGGCCAATTGATTTATCAAACTACGGTTGCTCCTGGCAGCTTTGAGATTAACGATCTATACCCAACAGGATTTGGCGGTGAGCTTGAAGTCTCCGTCTTTGAGGCCAATGGTGAGATTCAAAGGTACGCAATCGCTTATGCCTCAGTAGCTCAAATGCTTCGTCCAGGGATGAGTCGCTATTCAGTGACAGCTGGTCAGTTTCGCGATCGTGATATTGAGCTTGACCCTTTTATTTTTCAGGGTAAATATCAGCGTGGTATTAATAACTCTTTGACAGCGTATGGCGGCTTACAAGGGTCAGATAATTATGCAGCTCTTACCTTAGGCGGTGCATTTGCAACCCCAATTGGTGCTATTGCATTGGATATGACCCACTCTCAGACTGATTTTGATCAGCGTGATGAAGAAAAAGGCCAAAGCTTTCGACTTAGTTATAGCAAGCTAATTACCCCGACAAACACCAATTTAACTTTAGCAGCCTACCGTTATTCTACTGAAGGTTTTTATAAGTTACGTGACGCCTTAATGACATAAGATATTGAGAATAAAGGCGGTGGTAGCTCCTATCTTGGTAAACAGCGTAGCGAATTTCAGATAACCCTAAATCAAGGACTGCCTAATAATTGGGGTAATATATATGCTACGGGTTCATGGTCCGATTATTGGAATTTAGATCAAGTAACTGAACAGTACCAAGTTAGCTATAGTAACAACTATCGTAACGTAAATTACGGACTGTCCGCCATTAACCGTGTTCTTGAAAACCAAATCACTAATCGAAGTGAGAACGATACTGAATATCTGCTAAGTTTATCGTTGCCACTGTCTTATAAGCGTAATTCTGCAAGCCTTAACTCAATCAGTACTCAGGATAATACGACTATTGGAGTGAGCGGTATGGTAGGAGATCGTTTCAATTATGGAACTTCAATATCCTCCACTTATGGAGAAAACCCTAGTGCAAGCGTCAACGCTCAGTATCGTACTAACGTTGCTACTGTAGGTGGCTCTTACAGCATCTCAGATCAGTACCAGCAGGCCACGCTGTCTGTCCAAGGCAATGTAGTCGCTCATTCTGAAGGGGTTCTGTTTGGTCCAGATCAGGGGCAAACTATGGTATTGGTTTATGCGCCTGAAGCGGCAGGAGCCAAAGTAAATAACACTACAGGATTGACTATAAATAAAGCGGGCTATGCAGTCATTCCTTACGTAACGCCTTATCGCTTAAATGATATTACTTTAGATCCGCAAGGTATGTCGCTTGATGTTGAGTTAGAGGGAACCAGTCAGCGTATTGCTCCTTATGCCGGATCGATTTCAAAAGTTAACTTTGTGACTAAATTAGGTAAGGCCATCTATATTCGTAGCTTAAAGCCAAGCGGTGAAACACTGCCTTTTGCCGCTGAAGTACTTGATTCTAAGGGAGAGTATGTCGGTATCGTAGCTCAAGGCAGTTTAGTGTACTTACGTAGTGATACTTTAGCAGACACAGTAACTGTAAAATGGGGTGATAAGCAGGACGAGCAGTGCAGTATTCAATACGATATAGCCAATCAAGTAGCCGATAGTCAAAAAAACCTAATTATGCTAGAAGGGGTATGTAAATGAGATATAAACACTTAAAAACTCATTTGTTACTGATAGGGTTGCTTGCAGGGTATGCTTTTAGCTCAGAGGCATATGCAGCGTGTACTGCTAGCCAAGGTTTCATGACTCAAGATATAAGTATGGCGGTTGGCAGAGTCGTAGTTAAACCAAGTGATCCTGTAGGAAAAATACTGCGTAAGTCAACTTTCCCGATAGCCTCTAATGGTTCAAGCATTACGTGTGATGGTACTGGTTCAGCAACGATTGAAGCCATACTTTTACAGAACTTTCAGTTAAGCCCTTTAGGTAACTCGATATATAATACGAATGTTGAAGGGATTGGAATCCGCTTGTATCGAGAAGCTGTAGACGCAACCAATTTTTCGGGGTTTTATCCTTATACTAGAACAGTAGCTGGCAGTACAACCTATACCTTATCACCAGGATTTTTCGTTGTTGAAATCATAAAAACAGCCCCCAATACCGGTTCTGGAGCGTTAGCACCAGGACCCTATAGTAGTTATCGTTTTACTAACAACCGTACTCGTCCGTGGCTAACTAGTGCTGTGTATGGGGACACTATCACCATTGCCTCTTCATCTTGTGAGATACAAGGCAATATAAACAAGACAGTCCAGTTGCCTACTGTCAATAAAACTAACTTTCAAGGAGTAGGATCAACCATAGGAGAGCAAGCTTTTGACTTAAGTATTCTATGCAACGGTGGCACAAGCCCGGCAGGATTTGAAGAAACCAGTAACATAAGCTTAAACTTCGACTATACCGCTGCCGCTAACACCGTTAACGTTATAGAAAACTCTGCTCCTATAGCAGAGCGTGCGACAGGTGTAGCGGTTCAATTAGTATCCAACTATAATAATGTTAATAAAGTAATCGCTAAAAATGAAAAAATTGCTTTAGGGTCTTTAACTTCAAACCAGAGCATTCAACATAATATTCCATTGGCTGCTCGCTATTATCAAACCGGTCCTGTGGTCACTCCAGGGAGTGTTAGGTCGGTAGCAACAGTTACCATCCAATATCAATAAGGAAAGTAGCAATGACTTATTCGCTAGATTTCCGTAAACAAGTCTTGCGTAGTATCAATGAAGGTATGAGCGTTAAACAAGCGGCTGTTTTTTATCAGATAAGTACTAGTACCATACACAGCTGGACAAAAGCACTAGAGTCAAAAAACCGTAGAAATAAACCACCAACCAAAATACTAGATATGGTATTACTCGATGATATTGCCGCATTTCCTAATGATTTTCAGTATCAAAGAGCGCAGCGACTAAGCTGTAGTAACTCAGGAGTTTACTACGCTTTAAAAAGGCTGGACAGCCAACAAAAAAAAGTAAAGAAAGACTAAAATGGATTAGAAATATTAACAGCTCAATATTATGATCAGCTAAAGTAGTGCGGCAACAGTAAGTAACAACCGCCAATATTTATAGGGGTTTAGAGCACTCCCTCATAACTTATTAAGTTTTTAGTAGAATATTAATTATAGTGAAACGCAAAAACCTCAAGTAACTAATGTTATTGAGGTTTTTTTGTTGTCTAAAGGCTTATAAACAAAGAGATGAGGGTAAGCTAGTTATTTTAAAAAATTTCTGCTGGCTATTTGCTATATATTACTTATCATTGTTCACTTATTCTTCTGCTATTGTCACTTACTGCCCGCTATCTACATGGCTTATCCTATAAACAACGCTAGTTAGTATCTAGGGTTAGTCTATTATTAGCTCCAGAGCACTGCAGCGCTAGCATAGCGCCTCACCATTTATTTTGATAAAAAAAGGAACATCTCATGATTAACACTAAGATATACAAAGCTGTTTACAAGCTAGCCGAAGAGCTGTTAGAAGCGGACCGAATAGGCGATCAGCCTGCTTTTGATAAGTTTTATGCCGAGCTGCAGGCGTTATGTATCGATAATGAAAATACCGACAAAGATCACCCAGAGCAGTGGGAGACGCTTGCTGACTTCACTGGACAGTTGGATGAGGCGTTAGTTAAATATCAAAAGGCTTTGGATAAGGCGACAGCGATTAATTCTAAAGATCATATGTCATCGATTGCTTTTTCTATGGCGGTACTACAAATCGAGATGGGTCAAAAAGAAGCCGCCATTAGCAGTTTACAAAATGCCAAGATCAGCGCTAATAAAATCGAAGACCGAGAGTTCAAGGTTGAGATAGATGAGTTACTCAGCAGTTTAGTGGCCGAGTAGCTATAGACTGTAGCTAATTAAGAGCAAATTGAGTCATTGCTATAATACTTGATCTAAGCTCCTCGCATTTTGCAGTGAAGTTGTTTAAGATACGGCTACGAGATCGTGTCAACGGCTTCGTCCAGAATGCTCCTCACTCTAATGAGGATCTCTATCAACATGGAAGTCATTAGGAAAACAATATGAGTTCAATTAATCATGAAGGTCGTGTACTACACGAAGGTTTGAGTAAAAAAATAATGTCTGCTGAGCAAGCAGCGGCTTTTATAAAAAATGATATGAATGTAGGCATGAGTGGTTTCACTGGCGCCGGTTATCCTAAAGCCATACCAGCAGCTTTAGCCAAACATATGGAAGCGGCCCACGCACGTGGCGAAGATTTCCAAATTGGCCTATTAACAGGGGCTTCTACCGCCACTGAGTGTGATGGTGTATTGGCTGATGCTAAAGGTATCAAATGGCGTACTCCTTATCAATCAGAGCCTGCACTACGTAAGCAAATCAATGCAGGTGAAGCCTTCTACTTCGATATGCATTTATCCCATGTAGCCCAGCAAAGCACTATTGGGTTTTATGGCGATATGCATATGGCTGTCGTTGAAGTCGCCGGTATCTTACCTGATGGTCGCCTGATTCCATCCACTTCTATTGGTACGAGCAATGCATGGTTGAATAATGCCAGCCACATCATTTTAGAAGTCAATGCTCAGCAAAGCCTAATGTTAGAAGGGATGCATGATGTTTATAATGACATTGGTATGCCCCCTAATCGCAAGCCCATTCCTCTAGTGACTCCAGGTGGACGTATTGGCGATCCTTACTTGAGTTGTGATTTAGATAAAGTGGTGGCTGTCGTGTTAACCAACTCGCCAGATCGCAATAGCAAGTTCGCTGATCCTGATGAGTGTTCTAATCAAATCGCTAGCCATATCATTGATTTTTTCCATGATGAAGTCAAAAAAGGCCGCCTGCCAGCTAACCTATTGCCTATACAATCTGGAGTAGGTAACGTAGCTAATGCGGTATTGGCTGGATTACAAAATAGCCCGTTTGAGCAATTAACTGGCTATACTGAAGTTCTGCAAGACGGTATGCTCGATTTAATCATGTCTGGCAAAATGACTATGGCCTCTGCTACTGCATTGTCATTAAGCCCGGATGCATTAGAGACTTTTAATGCGAATATTGCTGACCTACGTGCGCGCATTGTTTTGCGTCCACAAGAGATTACCAACCATCCTGAAGTTGCGCGTCGCCTAGGCGTTCTAGCTATTAATGCGATGATTGAGTGTGACCTTTATGGTAACGTCAACTCCACTCACGTTATGGGCACTAACATGATGAACGGCCTTGGCGGTTCAGGTGACTTTGCCCGTAATGCCTACACTTCATTCTTTGTGTCGCCATCAGTGGCCAAAGATGGCGCTATCTCTTGTATTACCCCGATGGTATCGCATCATGACCACACTGAGCATGACGTTATGGTGATCGTGACTGAACAAGGTTTAGCTGATTTACGTGGGCTGGCGCCGCGTCAACGTGCGCAAGCAATTATTGATAACTGTGCGCATCCAGACTACCGTCCTATGCTACAAGATTACTTCGATCGTGCCTCTAGCACGGCGGGCATGCAAACGCCGCATATCCTTAATGAGTCGCTATCTTGGCATCAACGTTATGTCGAAACTGGCGATATGCGTATCAAATAAGCCTAGCGCTTTTGCTTTTTAAACCCAGCTAATAAAAAACGCCTCTTAGCAGATTTTGGCTAAGGGGCGTTTTTTTGTCTTTATCACTAACTATTAAAAAAGCGATGTACAGTGCTAATCTAAAAGCGTAAGCCTACTATTATCTTGCTATTGTTGACTCAGAAGCGACTGATTATTAACGGATGACTTACGAGCAGCGCTTGGTTTTAAGCACTTCTTGTAGGGTAGGCTCTACGACTCATCTTCCTTATCTTCAAACTTGCCTTCAAATTTGTCTTCAAACTCATCTTTAAAATCGGCCATCATAGCGCTAATACGCTGATCTTTTTGCTGCCATATCTGCTCGACCCAAGCGAACATCTGTGCTTTGACAGTGTCATCATTCTCATAACCACCGTTTTGAATAGCAATAGATAAGGGGCTAGGTATGCTAATGTAGCGAACATCAACGCCTAGGCGCTTGATATTGCCTTGCCACAAGTCACTATAACTTGGTATGCCGTCAGGATAGACGATAGTCATGTCCAAAATACCATCTATATCTGCTCCCAAAGCATTGATAGCCAACGCCAAGCCACCTGCACGCGGTTTGAGGAGATACTGGTAGGGCGACTGCTGCTTATCACGTTTGCTGGCGGTAAAGCGGGTGCCCTCTAAGTAATTTAGCAAGGTAAAAGGCTTGTTCTTTAGCAAAGCACAAGCACGTTTGGCCTCAATGATATCTTGACCTTTTAGCGCTGGGTTTTTGGCAATGGCTTTTTTTGAGTAGCGCCGCATCATTGGAAAGTCTAAGAAGTAAAAGGTTTGACCGACGATAGGAATGTATATCAATTCAAACTTAGTAAAAAACCGCGTCAAGGGCAAACGATCCTGACTAACATACTGTACCACGCTAGTATCTACCCAAGATTGATGGTTGCTGACCAGCAGATATTTACCATTGACGTGTACCTCATCAGGCAAGCTGATACGCCAGTCTTTGTCTGGCAATACGGTATCGATCACCGCATTATTACTATTGATCCAATGATTGGCTATTTTGATCACCGCCTTATCGGCAATAGCGGAGCCAGTAATTACCTTAGTAGCTCCCATCAGCCACACCGGCAAGCTACCGCCAAAGCTGTTAGCTAAAATGACCCCAGTAGCCGTTCCCAACGATAGCGCTTTACCTAGTCTAGGAGTACGCTGATGTATCTTTTGAAAAATTGCTGCCAATTGCATGTTAGATCCTATCTATAGCCAATAGAGGTAGTGGCTAATATCTCAACATTATTTTAACAGATAATGCTCTGTGTTTATGGTGTGAAAGCGCTAGGCTTGATGATTGTATTCTAAAGTTATCAGGTGATAGGGTCTCTATTGACCCCTAAAAACGATAGCTACTCAGTATTAAAGACACTAATAAGTATTAAAGACGCCATTAAGTATTAAAGACGCTAACAAGTACTAAAAACGCTGAATACTGCGCATCAAAAATAATCTCTGATGCTAAGTTATCAGAACAATATTAATTATTACATGAAATTTGATGTTTTATAATGGCATTTATCTATAATTGCTTTTATCTATAACTGTTTTTAACTTCTAATCCCTAAATTACAACTGTGAGTACGCAATTAAATGATAGAGCTTTTAAGCGATCCATCAATATGGCTTGGCTTTTTTACCTTAGTTACCCTTGAGATGGTCTTGGGTATTGACAACTTAGTATTTATTGCAATTTTGGCAAATAAACTACCGCCCGATCAACGTAATAAAGCTCGAAATATCGGTTTGTCACTCGCTCTAGTTATGCGCTTGGGTTTACTGTTCATTATGTCTTGGCTAGTGACATTGACTGAGCCGGTAGTCGAGTATGGGGCATTTGCTCTATCGGTTAGAGATTTAATCTTAGTAGTTGGTGGTTTGTTTTTATTATTCAAAGCTACCCTTGAGCTGCATGAACGCTTAGAGGGCAAACCAGAAAGCAATAGTAAGAGCAAAGTCTA
Source organism: Psychrobacter sp. BF1 (assembly GCF_019279065.1). Classification (NCBI taxonomy): domain Bacteria; kingdom Pseudomonadati; phylum Pseudomonadota; class Gammaproteobacteria; order Moraxellales; family Moraxellaceae; genus Psychrobacter; species Psychrobacter sp. BF1. The sequence continues at coordinate 48,517 of NZ_JAGYWV010000007.1, read as the reverse complement.
CGCGGGCTTCGTCGCTGTAGTGGCGCAAATTGTCATCTTAGACGCCGTATTCTCGTTCGATGCGGTGATTACTGCTGTCGGCATGGTAGAGCGGCTTGAGGTGATGATGGCAGCGGTTATTGTAGCGATGTTCGTTATGATTATGGCCTCCAAAGCTTTGACGGACTTCGTCGGCCGTCACCCTACAGTAGTGATTCTATGCTTAAGCTTCTTGTTGATGATTGGCTTTAGCTTAATCGTTGAGGGGCTGGGCTATCATGTTCCTAAAGGCTATCTATATGCGGCGATTGGTTTCTCTATTCTTATTGAGGCCTTTAACCAGTTTATACAACGAAACCGTAACAAGTATGAGGCGCAGATCCCATTGCGAGATAGGGCCGCTGACAGTATATTAATGCTGATGGGTGGTACTGCTCAAGAAAACTCTAATAATGAGATGTCGGTAAATGACAGAAGCTTAGCCGCTACCCTGCCTTTTGCACAAGAAGAGCGCTATATGATCAGTGGAGTATTGGCTCTGGGTGAGCGCCAAGTACAGACTATCATGACCCCACGTTCTGAAGTATCTTGGGTCGACATTACTGGTAGTTTGGCATCGATTCGTCATCAAGTATTAGCAACGCCGCACAGCTTGTTACCAGTGTGCGAAAAGCGCTTAGACAAGATCTTAGGGGTAATACGGGCTAAAGACATCCTAGCCGCCCTTGAGGATGATCCAAGCGATGTTCATGCCGCTTTAGAGCCTTTATTCACTAAGCAGCAGCCGGTATTTGTCTCTGATACTATCGACAATCTACGACTGATCAATCTGCTAAAAAATGCTAAAGGCAACTTAGCTGTAGTGATAGATGAGTATGGGCAATTAGCCGGGCTAGTGACGCCATTAGATTTGTTTGAGGCTATCGCTGGCGAGTTCCCTGATGAGGATGAGACTCTAGAGATCGTCAATAAGCAAGACCACTGGGTCGCTGAAGGTACGGTTAGTCTCAACCAATTACGTCTTGAGTTGCAGGAATCTAATTTACTCGATGATGTCGAGCAGCTAACCATTGGCGGCTATATAAATTCGCAACTCAAAGGGGCGGCGCAAGTTAATGATCAGATCAGTGCTGATGATTATATTTTTACGGTTTTAGAGACCTTGTCCTCCAGAATTCTACTAGTAAAAATTGAGAAAGTCGGCCAATAAGCTCAACAGAAGCTAAAAAAAACAGCATAGTGAAACAGAGAACGAAGTCGATTTATTGGCTTCGTTTTTTTAATAATGCAGGATGGTAGGGTTGGCTTGAGACTTTTTAAAGTACTAAAACAAGTAAGAAAATTATCATAAAAAAGCCCCGCAACAATTGCAGAGCTTTGTTTTAGTGTAAGGTTATAAGCGCTTAGCTTAATCAATAGCAGCCTAGTTATTGGTTTGTACATAGACCGAGATAGTCAGCACTAACACTCGCTCTTCTCTTTGATTGAGCAGTTCACCGGCATAAGTAATTAGCGCCCGTTTGCGCTCAGCCTCAAAATTAATAGCGGTCACCGTCAGTGAGCCGGTCAAGGTATCATCTGGATACACTGGGCGACGAAACTGTAAGTCCTTAATCCCCGCACCACCGATTACCTTGATATTCTGCGAGAAACTTTGTACAGATAATCGCTGAAACACCGCCATAGTTTGGATACCACTAGCGATAATACCGCCAAAAAAGCCTTCGCTAAGCGCACGCTCTGGATCAGTATGAAAAAACTGCGGGTCCCATTGTTCAGCGAAGCTAATGATGTCCTGCAAAGTGAGATTATAGCTGCCGAGTTGATTGCGGTCGCCGACGTTGAAGCCTTCAATGGTTACCTGTTCCGTGGCTGTATTATTGGTTGTCATAGTATTGCTCTCTTATTTTAATCAGGGTGGTAGCAATGAATAATTTGCGAGAATATCCTATCTTCGCAATCAGTACTCTAAACAGTCTAGTAGAGAATCAGTAGATAATGAACCGTTCAGCTGCAAATGGTAATCCTAATAGTCATTTACTAGCTCTTACTGAATGAATTTGGCAATTTTATAGGCATAATCTTTAACTAAGCTGGCTTGATAACCGCTTAAGGTCTATAGCTCGATCGAGCTACTTTATTTCCTAAAAATCTACTAGCATAAGCTTGGGATCACATACTGTTCTGTGCCTAAAAGATTAGCTTTATTACGTCGACGGTATAGCGTTTGCACTGCTAAGCCAAGCTGTTTTGCAGCTACTAAACTGTTAATGTTGTTGTTTCCTATCCTGTTGACGGCTGTAGCTTTGAAAGCAGCACTGTAGGCTGTTATTTTCTTGATCGTAATAAACTCTTGGTCTAGCTGATAGTTTAGTAAGTTTATCTGTACAGTTTCTGTAGCCTGCCATATTGACGGCAGTAATGCTTACGACTACGATTAGTGTAGGTAGTTGGATTACGCCTAAATAAGCTTAAAAAATAAAAGGACTTAAACCATGAAACTATTTAGTCTAGCGGTCATAGTTGCTGCAATGGCCATAACCAATATCGCCCAAGCCGAGGTCTATAAATGGCAAGATGAGCTATGCGATATAAAGGGTAAGTTCGATAATAAGAAGTATAGCGCCAAGCAAATCAAAAATTCCCATTTTGTACTACGAGCCTTAACCAGCTCCAACTTAAGTAGCTTTTTCCCCCCTATGGACATCAATGCGCTCGATGAGCTGTCTATGACAGATATGGATAAGCTGACTAAAGAGTACCAACAAGTTAAGAGTAACGCTGGGCGTCTAGAAGTTGTGCCAGAAGCAAAAGAGTATAAGCAACAGCTGCTAAAATCTATCGATGGCGAATATAAACAAAATCGACTAACCATTTTAGCTTATCTAAATCCTAGTGATGCCCTTAAACAAAGCCCGCCAATGTGTAAGCATTACCTTGAACCTTTGCTGCAAAACGAGACCGCCATTCAAAATAAGTGGCAGCAGTTTGTCGAAGACAGAATTCAACAGCAGGCACGTCTAAGCGATGATAATGGCGAGTACTATCGGGATTTGGCCACAGAGCGTTACCAAAGAGAAAAAGCAACTGACCCTGCCAAATATGCCAAAATTGATTTGGTTACTTTTGGTTTTGGCAATTGTGTGAATGATCAGGTCTATCATGTCGACCCTGAAAAGGTCTATAACTATCAGCAAAAACTCAATAAAACCTTGTTCGGTAATAGTTTGACTATGGTTTGTGATGAGCCTTAAGGTTTAGTTTAGGCGTAGGTTTTACACTGAGTATCCGTTCTCTTATAGCCAGTATTTGCACACTCATATCACCGGTCAGTCTCTCTGCATAAGTTTTGAGATCGGCTCAGATGATACCTTGTCAAATAACACTTTTTCTAAGTTTGAGTATAAGCTAGAGGGCGATAAGCTTTATAACGGTTCTGACGAAAAGCTTATCGAAATGAGGCGTTGTCTTTAAAAAGTAATTTATATCGATTTTTACCGTTAACTAAGGAGCAGCGTATGGAAACTATAGGAATGATTTTGCTATTTATAGGTATGGCTATCGCCTTTATCTATAGCATCAAGCTTATTATCTTAGCTTTTCAAGAATCAATACTGTGGGGTTTATTATATTTATTTTTACCCTTTGCTAGTCTATATTTTATCATTACCCGTTGGGCAAAGTGTCGAGGCCCAGTGCTAAAAAGTTTGCTTTGCATTCCATTCATTCTTCTAGGGGTTATGCTGATGCCTTTAACGCTTGATTATTAAGGGATCACTATCACTCAAGCGTCCGAAAATCAGCGCTAAAGCCAGTTCATGGCACACAATACAGTCAATCTGTCTTTAAAACATGACGTCAGGATATCGCTATTATTTGGGGCTGACTGTATGTAGATAGTCTTAATATGCCCTATTTGACTCTATTGTTATTGCTAAACAATGATAGACTGAAATAGGCTCTACTGTGTAATATAAATACCAATAGAAACTTCATTCAATATTAAGGAGTAGTCATGACCACTCAGCAGCACATTCTAGCTTGTATCGATGGCTCAGCAGTGACTGAGTCTGTCTGTGGCTATGCCGCTTGGTATGCCGAGCGCTTAAATATGCCTGTGGCTTTGTTAAATGTGATAGAAGTGCCGGCCTCAGCAAGGCGTGACTTATCAGGGTCTATAGGAGTGGACAGTCGCCAGATATTACTACAAGAGTTATCGCAGATTGACGAGCAGCGAGCTAAGATTGCTAATAGCTATAGTAATGCTTTAATACAAGATGCCAAAAGCTATATTGAAGATAACTTCGCCGTAGCTGTCACGCCTTACCAACGTCGTAGTAAGCTGCTCCCAGCTATCGAACATTTTGATCTTAACAATCGCGCTATCGTTATGGGCAGGCGCGGCGAGGATCATAAAGACAGTCGTATCAATATCGGTAGTCAAATAGAAACCGTCGCTCGTGCCTCTAGAGTGCCTATTCTTATTTGCTCTGAAACCTTTACTAAGCCCCAATCTTATATGATTGCTTTTGATGCTAGCAAAACCTCTATCAGAGCCATCCATTTAGTAGCGAAAAGTGAGGTACTAAAAGGTATACCCGGCCATATCGTGATGATAGGTAATAACGATGACAGCTCAAACAATAGCTTAGCGGCAGCGGCGGCTGAACTATTAGCAGCAGGATTCAGCGTCCAGTCTCATCATCTACCATCGACTGATGCGGTAAAAGGTCTATTGGTGTTTCAAAAGCAGCATGACATCGATATCATGGTAATTGGTGCTTATGGACGCTCTAAGTGGCAGCAGCTATTTTTAGGGAGTACCACTACTGAGATTATCGCTAGTACTTCATCACCAGTTATTTTGGTCAGATAAGACTGTGACTTTTCGCTCATCATAGTTGGCAAGTGTAGGTAGCAGTTACTATAAGGGTTAGCGTGCAATTATTTATAGCGCTAGTCCTTTTTATTGTTCACTTTTTATCGACAGCGTATTTTACCGCCCGCTTTTTTCTCCTCCTACTTCTGTATCGCGGTTAACTTGCAGCATTAGCAAGTAAGCTGACATCAAATCGCTATCCGTGAAAATTTGTTCTGATACTCTTTAGGGGTGAGGGCGGTAGCACGCTTAAATAGTCGAGTAAAAGACGAGATATCGCTGTAACCCACTTGATCGGCAAGAGACTTTATACCGACGTCTTTGGACTCTAATAGACGTTTGGCTTGCTCAATTCGGACTGCCTGAATATACTCGATAGGGCGCATAGCTACGGCTGACTGAAATCGTCTATTTAGTGTCCGAGTGGTGATATTGACCATAGCCGCCAATTGACTCACTTGTAGCGGTTGCTGAAAGTTATTCTCGATATAGTCTTGCACTCGCTTGACCAGTTGATCGGCATGCGGCTTATATAAAGTCACATTAGTATAGCTGTTCTGACTGCCTCTTTTACTATCGATGATCTGGGTTTTAGCCACTTGTGTCGATAGCTCACGTCCACAATAGCGCTCTATTAATAACAGCGCCAAGTCATAAAAAGCACTGCCTCCTGCGGCACAAAATATATTATCCGACTGAGTGACGAACTGATTTTCTTGTAAATTTACTTCTGGATAATCGCTTTTAAACTTGCTGGCATACCCCCAATGGGTGGTGGCGACGCGCCCTTCTAATAATCCAGCTTTGGCTAACAAAAAAGCCCCGCTACAGTTGCTAGCGATATCGGCTTGAGTATTAGCTAAGCGTATGATGTGCGGTATTAATAACTCGTTTTGTAGCAGTACTTTATCGATAGAGTCGCCGATGGTGGGAATCAATAATAAATCGCACCTTCTCACTGCTGCGATATCGCAATGCGCTCGCATAATCAAGCGATTGCTACAGCGAATATCTACGCCGCCCAAACTGGCAATCTGCACTTTAAACCTTGGCGTAACTGGCTGATCCAAAAAACGCTGCCAGCTCACTCCAGTGAATGAAAAAAGATCTAATGCACCTGCCAATACACTGCCTAGCACCCCATCGAATCCTAGAATAACGACCTCAAATGGTTTTATATCGGGCATAGGGTATTGACCTTTATAGTTGTTTTTAATCTATGAATTTTTAATTTTATTTCTATCAAATCAGTAGTGAAATAGTACCAACGCTACCTAGAAGTTAACGCTTCAATAAAGACTCTCAGCGCTATGTTTAAAAAGTGTTAAACACGCTCTAATCATAACCATTATTGTCTTATTTGACCCTGATTATGTCATAAATGACAATACGGTGATGAGCTGAATTAGACTACTATTAGCTAACGACTTATTTTAGTAGCACTTTTTAGCCTTTATAGAGAGAAAGTATTATGGCTACAGATACCCTTATTAATGATTTTGAACTGCCGTTCCAATTGTATGATGTCTTGCACACTCAAAACCTTTGCGCTAGTGCAAAGTTTGCCGAGCATAACCGTGAGACTTTTGATGCGGTCTTAGATACCGCCAAAAAGATAGCCACTGATTTATTCTTACCACACAACCGTATAGCCGATCAGAATGAGCCACAGTCTGATGGCACGCGAGTCAGTATGATCGATGAGGTGAAAGTGGCATTTGATGCCTTTCGAGAGTCAGGATTTATCGCTGGGCGCTATAGCTTTGCAGAGGGCGGTATGCAATTGCCTGAGACAGTGATGACGGCGGTGGCTGGTTACTTTATGGCTGCTAATCCTTCGACTACCGCTTATCCGTTTTTGACTACCGCAGCGATTAATGTGCTGTCGCATTTTGCCAGCGATGAGATCAAAGCGGCCTTTATGCCACGCATGCTCACAGGTGAGTTTACCGGAACGATGGCGTTAACGGAGCCACATGCAGGCTCATCACTGGCTGATATTACCACTATCGCTGTTGCTCAGCAGGATGGCTCCTATCGTATTAAAGGCAGTAAGATCTATATCTCCGGTGGCGATCATGAGTTGTCGGATAATATCGTTCATCTAGTATTGGCCAAGATACCCGGCGGACCAAGCGGAGTCAAAGGCATCTCGCTATTTGCAGTACCGAAATTTAGAGTAGCAGAAGACGGGTCGATAGGAGTGCGTAATGATGTGCACTTGACTGGTCTATTGCATAAGCTTGGCTATCGTGGCACTACTTCTACATCGCTCAGCTTCGGCGATCAAGGCGAGTGTTATGGCTACTTAATAGGAGAGCCGCACTTCGGTCTACGCTATATGTTTAAGATGATGAATGAGGCGCGTATCGCTGTCGGGTTTGGTGCGGCAATGATTGGCTATCGTGGTTATCAGTACTCACTAGCTTATGCTAAAGACAGGACTCAAGGGCGCATTGCTCCTAATAATAAACCTGAACACGATGCCACTGCTATTATCAATCATGGCGATGTCAAACGTATGCTACTAGCGCAAAAAGCTTATAGCGAAGGGGGTATCTCATTGTGTCTGTATGGCTCAAACCTAATCGACCGTATCAATACTTGCGAGGACGCCACCCTAAAAGCTGAGCTAGCCGAGCTGTTAGATTTGCTCACCCCAGTGCTCAAGGCTTGGCCTTCAGAATATGGCCCTAAAGCTAATGATCTAGGCATCCAAGTATTAGGCGGGGCAGGTTACACTCGGGAATACTATGCTGAGCAGTTTTGGCGAGATAATCGTCTTAATCCTATTCATGAAGGGACTAATGGCGTGCAAGCCTTAGACTTGTCGTTCCGTAAGCTCTGGCAAAATAATGGCTTAGGCATTCAGGTTTTAAAGCGTGAAATTACTAACGATCTACTGACTATTACTACTGCTGAGAGTCGCAAGCTGGCCGCTAAGCTCACGCCTTATATGGGTGACTTGCATCAAGTATTAGTGCATTTAAGCAAGATACTAGCGACTGAAAAAGCCATTACTTTGACTGGTAATGCCCAAGCATTGATGAATATCTTTGCCACTATAGTAGTCAGTTGGATTTGGATACGTCAGGCCAGTAAAGCTGAGCAATTGTTACAAGCCATGCCAGCTGCTGATGCAAAAGACGGTAACTATGATAACACTGACCAGCGCAATTTCTATCAAGGCAAAATCCAAGCGGCTAAATATTTTATCGATTGGGAGTTACCTACCATAAAACGTGATATCGAACTTCTAACTAACGACAACGCGGTTTGTACCGATATGCAAGCAGCATGGTTTTAGGCAACGTTTTTTAAACCTTATGGTTCTTGATAGCACAGCTTTAGAGGCTATTGTTTTAAAAAGTATTATTTTAAAAGTATAACTTTATGCCCTACTTTGCAGCAGATGTTTTAACAGGCTTACTTTACTCACAATAAATTTAAGGGACTAAATAATGACAATTATGAATAAGCAATGGCGACTAAAAGCCCGACCTATTGGTGAGCCGACTGCTGATACTTGGCAGTATAGCGAAACAGAAGTACCGGCTATTAGCGACGGTCAGCTACTAATCAAGATTGAGTATATCTCTTTAGATCCAGCGATGCGGGGTTGGTTAAACGATGCTAAGTCTTATATCGAACCGGTACAAATTGGCGACGTTATGCGCGCTGGTACTGTAGGCCAAGTGCTAGAGAGCAAGCATGCTAAGTTTGCTGTAGGTGATTATGTCTGTGGTCATGATGGGGTACAGTCCTATGCGGTCAGCGATGGTACAGGTCTCTATAAAGTAGATGCCAATTTAGCACCTTTGCCCTACTATTTAGGAGTGTTAGGTATGCCAGGAATGACTGGCTACTTTGGCTTACTAAAAACCGCTATGCCTAAAGCTGGCGAGACGGTAGTAGTTTCTGGTGCAGCAGGCGCTGTAGGTAGCGTAGTCGGGCAAATTGCTAAGATCAAAGGTTGCCGTGTGGTAGGTATCGCTGGCGGTAGCGAAAAATGCAAATTTTTGGTAGATGAATTAGGCTTCGATGAGGCTATCGACTACAAGAACGATAATGTCAAAAAAGCTCTAAAGCAAGCTTGTCCCAATGGCGTCGATGTATTCTATGACAACGTTGGCGGCGATATTTTGGACGACGTGCTTAGCCAGATTAATCTACATGCTCGTATAGTTATTTGTGGCGCTATTAGCCAGTACAATAACACCACTGCAGTCAAAGGTCCTTCGAACTATCTATCCTTATTAGTCAATCGTGCGCGCATGGAAGGCATTGTAGTCTTTGATAATGTTAAAGAGTATCCAACAGCTATGAAAGATATCGCCGGTTGGATAAACTCTGGTGAGCTTACAGTCAAAGATCATATCGTCGAAGGTATCGAGACTTTTCCTGATACCTTAATGATGCTCTTTAATGGTAAGAATTTTGGCAAACTAGTTCTAAAGGTAGGGGAATAAGCTATGACAACCAATGTAATTGAAACTAGCACATTAGCGAATATGACCGCCTCAAATGTTGCAGGAAAAAGGATCTTAATCACTGGCGGTGCCTCTGGTATCGGTGCTGCTAGTGCCCTATTATTAGCCAGTCGTGGCGCTAAAGTAGTGATTGGTGATAGGGCTGAAGCATTGGGAGCCGCTGTTGCTGAGCAAGCCCAACAAACTGGCGATAGCATGGTCTTTAAAAAGGTAGACGTCACTAGCGCTGATGAGGTGCGCGCCTTATTTGCTTTTGCTATGCAACAGCTTGGCGGTCTTGATGTAGTCATCAATAATGCCGGTATTGATCATCAGCCAGCGCCTATGCATGAGCTGACCGATGATGATTTCGATCGCAATATTGCGGTTAATTTAAAAGGTGTTTGGCATTGTATGCGTGCTGCTATCGCTTGTATGGCTCCGAATGGCGGCGGTCATGTTATTAATGTAGCTTCTATAGCGGGCTTACGTTCAGCGCCATTGCTATCAGCATACAGTGCTGCTAAACACGGGGTGATGGGGCTGACTAAGTCGGCTGCTCATGAGTATGCACGGGTCAATATCCGCTTTAATGCGGTCTGTCCAAGCTTTATCGATACGCCGATGGTACGCCATACTATGGCTAATATGGATGAGCGCGCCCAACAAGCGACTATCAAAGCCAGTCCGCTGCGCCGTTTAGGTACGGTTGATGAAGTATCAGGAGCCATCGCTTGGCTAGCTAGTGATGAGAGTAGCTTTATGAATGGTCATGCCTTTACCTTAGATGGCGGCATGTTGGCTTAAGATCGGCAATTAACCGTTTTGCAATGAACTGCTGCACTATTAATAACCTAAGGAATAATAATGAAGGATTTATTTGATCTAACCGGTAGGATTGCTTTAGTGACTGGTGCTAGTCGGGGCATCGGTGAGTCTATAGCGCGCTTGTTAGCCTCTAGAGGAGCTCATGTTATCGTCTCTAGTCGAAAGATCGACGCTTGCCAAGCGGTTGCTGATAGCATCGTTGCTGATGCCGGTAAGGCTAGTGCGTTTGCTTGTCATGTCGGCGAGATGGCACAGATTGACGCTATTTTTGCGCATATAAAAAGTGAGTTTGGTCAAATCGATATCTTAGTCAATAATGCCGCCGCTAATCCTTATTATGGTCATATTTTAGATACTGACCAAGCGGCTTTTGATAAGACGGTCGAAGTGAATATTCGGGGCTATTTCTTTATGTCGACAGCAGCTGGCAAAATGATGCGTGAGCAGGGCGGCGGCGTTATTCTAAATACTGCCTCAGTCAACGGTATAGTCGCAGGCGATAAGCAAGGGATATATTCTATTACTAAAGCGGCAGTCATTAGCATGACTAAGGCTTTTGCCAAAGAATGCGGCCCACTAAATATTCGGGTCAATGCTTTATTACCAGGGCTTACTGACACTAAATTTGCCTCAGCGTTAACAGGCAATGACAAAGTATTGAGTATGGCGCTCAGAGCGATCCCATTAGGTCGCGTCGCTGATCCTGATGAAATGGCAGGTACCGTCTTGTACTTAGTTTCTGATGCATCGAGTTATACTACGGGCGCTTGTGTTATTGTCGATGGTGGTATGTTGGCTTAGCTGTTTAATTATTTAATGGATCTTTTTTGTACTTAATTAATATTTTTTTACGCTATGCCCTATTAAAAACACCCGCTAGACCATCAAAAGGTTTAGCGGGTGTTGCTGTTTATAAAGATAGGTTTTGTTAGTCTCTGTTGAGTTTGTCAGTTAAAATGCGCCGCTAAGCCCGACAAACACACTAGTTGAATCGTCATTATCACCTTGTGTATGAGTGATACCAGCATTGGCATTAAGCATACCAAAGTTACGAGACAAGCCCAAGGTCATGCCAAAGTTATCATCGTCAGTGTCGATAGTAGGAGTATTAAAGCTAATGCTTTGAATAGTATTTAAGCGTGCTGAAACGTCGTCACGATCATCACTTAGACGCTTTTGATAATGTAGATCACCGAAGATATTGAGGTTTTCAGCTAAGCTGTGCTGGGCTTTTACCCCAAGCTTACCATAAGTCGTAGTATATTTTTGCTCATTGAACTGCATGGCAATACCGGACATTTCTTGCTCTTTTAAGGCATCTATTTTAACCCGATTTACCGTAGCACCAAGATAGGGTGTGAAGCTGGTATTATTTACTTGCAGCGGATAGCCCGCTTGCAAGCTAGCGTAAAGGCGCTTGCCGTCAGCATCTGAGTTGAAGTTTTGTTTATTACCGCCTAAATTGACTGTGCGGGTGACATCAATATCCATAGAGCCAAAGCCGATAGCACCATTGAGCTGTATACCCCCCAATTGCTCGAGAGTATTAGTATGATAAATGCCAAAACCAAGCTCATCAATACCGATATCGCTAAGACCTGAAGAGACATTTGAGTTATCAAAGTCCTTGCGAGTGATATTGCCGTAGAGACCGGTTACCGCATTTGGTGAGTTAGCATGGGCAAAGTCTACCCCTACTAATAATTGCCCATTACCATCACTCTCAAACCCAGCAATATCCTGCTGTTCAATTTCGCCTGTGGCCCATATGCTGCGCGCTACTCTTTGCTCACTGTTCTGAATTTGATTAACGTGAGATTGTAAGCGCTCATTGGTCGCAAGGCCTACTTTGGTCGCGATATGGGGCAGTACACCAATTTGACTTGGCGCTGTGACTACGGCATTGGCATAGTCAGCTATCAGTTGATGAGCACGGCCAGTAGGGTGGATACCATCGGCAAAAAAGTAAGTTTCATTAGCATCTGGTGTCACTAAATTATTAGGACCACAGAGTAATGAGCTATCTACAACTACATTCTTGCTACAAGCTTTTTCAGTCATATTGGTAAAGCCATAAGCTGTAGGCTTAGCAGCAACTTGTTGCAGTAGACTAAACATATCTAGCGGTATGATGTTAGCGCCTGTAGCTGCTACGCCATTGAGCATGGCTTGGTTATACTGATTGCTGATAAAAGTGCTTTGGCCTTGTACCACCGCTCCACCCTTAATCGCATCAGGGGTGAGGCCTATATCCGGAATATTAGGCACTAAGATGTAGTTTGCGCCCTTATCTTTTAGGGCTTTAACTGTGGCAATCTGACTGCCTACGGCTGTACCAACGATAGTTTGAGCATTAGCCGGATCTTTAGAAGCCGCCAGTAAGTCATTCGCTCCAGCCCAAACGACATAGAGTCCGTTAGGATCAACCTTATTATTAGTCAGATAATTGTTAACTTGGGTACTAGCTGAAGCCACAGGAATATCAAATCCAAAAGCATCATTAGTAACTTCTTTACCGGCTCTTGCACCACCGATAGCATAGTTATTACCAGTTTGAGGCTTACTAAATTTATTAGCTACCGAGGTTGTGCCGAGCTGCTCAGCAAAAGAGGTTGCCCAAGTATTATCAGGGTTAGTAGTGAATTGAGCACCACCCGGAATAATTGGGCTAAAATAACCGCCATCAGTTAGGCTATCACCAAAGAATGTGACACTGCTGTACTCGCTAGCATGAGCAATACCAGCGACAGATAAACTGAGGGCAAGCACGCTTTTAGTAAAGGTTTTAAGGTTGGCATGACTAATGAGGGGGCGAGCAGTATTGAGGTTCATAGCGACTTCCTTGTCGTGAGTGTGGCAGGCTTATTACTTGAGTGTAACCAGTTTTTTTTTCAAAAGCTAGCAATGGGTATGACTGATAAAAATAACATAAACTGAGTTATTTTTATCAGTAGCATTTGGCGAGTTGATAACCGACTTAAGTCATCAAAAGTGCTAATACTCTATGCAGATAATCACCCTTTTAGCACAGTTGCCATCGCTTGAGCGACATAATCAACGTTGTTAACATTGAGACCGGCCATGCACATGCGTGAGTTAGAGACTAAGTAAACACCGAACTCGCTCTGTAAGCGCTCGACTTGCTCGGTGGTTAAGCCAGTAAAGCTAAACATTCCATTTTGACGAGTAATATAATCAAAATTATAATCAAAATCAGCAAGCTCAGTTTCTAGTATTGACTTAAGTTTGAGGCGCATAGCCTTAATACGGTCACGCATACTATAGACTTCGCTGACCCATTGCTGATATAACTTATCATCATTCATAACGATGTCGACCACATGACCACCATGTGCTGGCGGGCTAGTGTAGATGCGACGTACCACAAAGTTCAGCTGTCCAAATACGCGCTCAGCTTCATCGGCAGTAGGACAAACTATTGACAAACCACCAACTCGCTCACCATATAGTGATAAGTTCTTAGAATATGAGTTACTGACGAATACTGGCAAGCCCATATCGACAGCTTTACGAATGGCATAAGCATCGCTGTCCATATCCTCACCAAAGCCTTGATAAGCAATGTCCATGAAGGGAATAAGCTCATGTTGCTTAATGACTTCTAGCAGCGTGTCCCATTGCTGTTGGGTCAAGTCCATTCCGGTGGGGTTATGACAGCACGGATGCAGTAATAGCACGTCTTGCTTCTTAAGCTTTTTCACAAAATCGATCATCTCATCGAATTTGATACTACTACTGGCTTTGTCATAATAAGGATAACTGCCTACTTCGATATCACAGCCTTCAAAGATAGCAATGTGGTTGCTCCACGTCGGATCGCTGACATAACACTTAGACTGCGGGAACCACTCATGAAGGAACTCGGCGCCTACTTTTAAAGCACCAGATCCGCCAAGGGTGGCGATTGTAGCTACACGCCCTTGTTGCAATATTTGAGCGTCTTTGCCAAAGAGTAAATCTTGACAAGCTTGCCGATGCCCAGGTAGGCCAGCCATCGGTAAATAAGGTCTAGGAGCGATTGGGTTGGCAATGCGTTGTTCAGCAGTTTTTACACAATCAAGTACCGGTAATTGACCGTTCTCATCATAGTAGATGCCTATACCTAAATTTACTTTATTTGGATTAGGGTCAGCCACGAACTTATCCATAAGTCCTAAAATAGGGTCGCCAGCATAATAGTCGATATTTGCAAACATGTTATTTATATTCCTGTTGTTATTAATAAAGTATATCCATCAAGTTAAGCCACTTAAGTCAGCTAAAAGCATAAGCTAGATTGATTATTATCTCAATATAAAATCTATCCTATAATGTATCAACTACTATAAGGACTTTAACTATGAAATCAGCTATCAACGCTAAAGTGAGCGCCACTATTATTAAGGTTGCTAATACCAAAAGCTGGTTATTTGTCCCAGCTACTAGGATAGACCGAGTAGCAAAAGCCTTTGCGAGTGGGGCTGATGCCGTCATCATCGATTTAGAAGATGCCGTAGCTCTAGTGGACAAGGCGCAAGCACGCTTGGCAATAGAAGACTACTATAACAGCCCTGCCTATCAACCGCTTTGGCTGCGAATCAATCAAGCGACTAGTAGCGAGTTTGCCAACGACGTAGCGTTATGCCAGCGACTCCCTAATCTCGCTGGAATAATACTGGCTAAGGCTGAGCAAGCCGCTGATATTGAGCATTTACATCAACACACTGGCTTAGCGGTTGTAGCGTTAATAGAGACCGCTGTCGGCTTGTATCAAGTAGATGCTATGGCTAAAGCTCTAGGCTTAGTAGCCTTTAGCTATGGATTTTTGGACTTGTGTAATGATTTACGAGTACAAGTGGGCACTGCAGCTGCCGATATCGTCGCCAATCAGTTGCGCTATCAGCTACTAGTTAGCTCCAGAGCTAATCAGCTATCTGCTCCTATTGATAGTATTTATGCAGACTTTAAGGATGAGGCGGGGCTAAAAGATAGAGTGACGTTGTGGTCGCAGATGGGGATGTCAGGTATGCTCTGTATCCATCCTAAGCAAGTAGCGATTGTCCAACAAGCCTTGCAACCTACAGAGCAGCAGCTTGATTTTGCCAAAAAGGTAATAGCCGAATTCGAGCGCAGTGGTCAGGCAGTGTTTAAAATAGACGGCAATATGGTAGACGCACCAGTAGTGCAGCGTTGCCGTCAGTTACTACAAAGCGCTGATTAGCCTTGCTAGACTAGCGTCTACCCCCAATTAACTATTCCTATTAACTACTTTATAAGTAAATTATGATTTTTATAAGTTTGACTATTAGCCTCGATGATAATGAGATTGAGATTACTGCCATACGCTCGCAAGGCGCAGGTGGCCAAAACGTTAACAAAGTATCCTCGGCCATCCATCTGCGTTTTGATATAAAAGCTTCAAGCCTTAGCGAGCTTAACCAGCAACGTCTATTAGACAGTAAAGATGGGCGCATTACTAAAGATGGGGTATTCATCATCAAGGCCCAGCAGTTTCGCACGCAAGAGAAGAATAAGGCTGACGCTTTTGAGCGCTTACAGAGTTTTATCAAAAAAGCCACTCACGTCAATAAGACCCGCAGAGCGACTAAGCCTAGTAGGAATGCCAAGCGCAAACGGGTAGATAACAAAACCCAACGCGGTAAGACTAAAGCCTTGCGCGGTAAGGTGGATTTTTAAGCGATATAGCTCAGTACGCTTATCCGTTTTAAGTACGATTTTTATACTATTGAATGATAGTAGGCTAGAGCACTACAGCTTAAATAAGCATAGCACTATTGAGCTTTGAGTAACGGCTATAACGATTAGCGACTACTGGCTACATTAATCCTCAATAGCTTCAGGTTTAGACATGGAGCGCCAGAGCATCTCGAACAAAGCATCAAAATCTGCACTGATAGGCTTGTTGGTTTGGCGAATGATATGCATCAGTCCTAGACGACTAATAAAGCCCATAAACACATCAAACAGCACGTATAGCGGTACTTTGTCATTAAGGACACCGCGTCGCTGCCCATCTGCTAACACACTCAAAAACGCATTGATAAGTTCTTTATTCTCATAAATAGCAATATGGCGAAAACGTGAGACTGATACCGCAGACAGCACCATAACGGCATCAGGATGATTATCGACAAAATCTAAACTTACCCACAAAGTTTTTCTTAAGCGCTCTTTAACACTATCAATCCCTTGTAGGTGATCCATCATCCGCGTAGCCAGCCGTGCCAACACTCTATCCATAATAGTATAAAGCACAGTTTGTTTGTCACCGAAGTACTTATACAGCGTTTGCAGCGATACATTAGCCGTATTAGCGATCTGAATCATAGTGACATCTTGCGCATCATAACCGGCGAACAGATATCGAACTGCTTTTTCAATCTTATCTAAAGTGGCCGGTCGCATTGAAGATAGAGGGGCTAGCGGCTCACTACTATCGTTACTGTCATCAGCGGCAAGCTTTGCTGTGCTATCGACTTTGCTGTTTATTGGTTGACTCATAATATTACTCACTTTGCTAATTGTGTCATTGCTCATAGCGTCGTTATTTGGATTATCGATAGGGTTAGCCTGATTATTTATTTTAGCATCGATAGGATAATGGATAGTATTTATAAATAGGCGCTTTATGGGTAATAGGGCGTCTGATAATAAGATTAGTGAATTATATATTGAACAATAGTTTTTTAATAAGTAGACTCTATGAAAATTTGATAATAATTATTTAAGGTAATTTAAATTACTATTATAAACTAAATGATTGCGTATTGGCATTTATTTTCCTAATATATAGGTTATAGGAACGAGCGATAACATGGTTTATAGCTACATATTTTAAGGGTAATTGAGATTACCATTATATATTGAGTTGATAATAACGTAACGACTACTCGCTATTATTCAACGTAAGCACAAGCCTCTAAACTAAGTATTGTTGATTTAAACCCGTTCATTTAGCCTAACTAATTCAACCCGATCAAGGATAGACGATATGAGTATTGAACATTTCACCCCAAACTGGATGACCGAAGAGCATCAAATGGTACATGACAGTGCGCTTAAGATGTTTAAATCTTGGGATCATAAAGATGAAGAATGGCGTGCTAACGGTATGATAGATCGTGCTGCATGGGAAGAAGCTGGTGCCAATGGTTTCTTATGTGCTTCTATGCCAGAAGAGTACGGCGGCGGCGGTGGTGATTTCGGTCACGAAGCGGCTCTTATCTATGCGCAAGCTGAAGCTAACCAAGCTGGGTTTGGTGGTTTAGTTCATTCAGGGATTATTGCTCCTTATATCTTAAATCATGGTACCGAAGAGCAGAGAAAATCATGGTTGCCTAAGATGGCTTCTGGTGAATATATCTCTGCTATCGCTATGACTGAACCTGGTACTGGTTCAGATCTACAGAGCATTAAGACTTATGCGGTAAAAGATGGTGACGATTACATCATCAACGGTTCAAAAATATTTATTACCAATGGTCAGCATTGCAACCTTGTAGTTATCGCCTGTAAGACAGATCGTGAAAAAGGCGCACAAGGCGTCTCACTAATTGTAGTTGAAACTGAGGGTAATCTTGGCTTTCAGCGCGGTCAAAAGCTTAAAAAGAGCGGTCTAGCATCGCAAGATACTTCTGAGCTGTTCTTTAATGATATGCGTGTACCGCAAAAGAACGTTTTAGGCGGCGTAGAAGGTATGGGCTTTATTCAGCTTATGCAAGAGTTACCACGTGAACGTCTAATTATTGCTTTGACGGGTGTTGGTGCTATGAAGTTGGGTATCGATTTGACCCTTGATTACGTTAAAGAACGTGAAGCTTTCGGTAAGCCAATTTGGAAATTCCAAAACACCCGCTTTAAGATGGCTGAATGTTATGCCGATTACTTAGCTTCGCGCAGCATGTGTGATGCCGCTATTGATGCGTTATTAGAAGGTAAGTTGTCAGTACCGCACGCATCATTGATTAAGTATTGGGTAACTGAAAAGCAATGTGAAGTATTAGATGAGTGTGTGCAGCTATTCGGTGGTTATGGCTATATGACGGAGTATCCAATTGCCCGTTTACATGCTGATGCTCGAGTACAAAAAGTCTATGGTGGTACTAATGAAATCATGAAAGAGCTTGCATCACGCTTTATGTAAGCAAGCTTGTGGTCATTAAATAAGCACCAATTGATCTTTAGATTATTAGTCGTTGATCGTTGAGGGGCGATAAGTTCTCCTCAATGATTGACTGCCAATAACACTGCTACTAATGACTTAGCTACCAACCACTTTACTACTGATTACTTTACGACTAAATAAATGTAAAAAGGGATTTTTATGACTGAGACAGCTTATATCTATGACTCCATCCGTACCCCACGTGGCAAAGGGAAAAAAGATGGCTCTCTTTATCAAGCGACACCCATTTGGCTGGTGCGTACCTTATTAAAAGAGATGCAACAACGTCACAACCTTGATACTAGTCTAGTAGATGATGTAGTCCTAGGTTGTGTTACTCCAGTTGGCGAACAAGGCTCAGACATCGCTAGGGTCGCAGTTCTTGATGCAGGCTGGGCTCAAACCGTAGCCGGTGTCACTCTTTCAAGATATTGCGCCTCAGGTCTAGAGTCTATTAACTTAGCAGCTGCTAAGGTCATGTCAGGCATGGAAGACATGGTAGTAGCAGGTGGCGTTGAGTCTATGAGCCGTATACCTATGGGTTCTGATGGCGGTGCTTGGTATATGGATCCGCGAGTTAATGATGTGACCGGATTTGTACCACAAGGAGTAGGCGCTGATACTTCAGCGACCCTAGAAGGCTTTAGTCGTACAGACGTTGATGAGTTCGCTACTGAGTCACATCGCCGCGCTGCTAACGCTTGGGAGCAAGGTTACTACGATAAGTCAGTAGTTCCGGTCAAGGATCTCAATGGCATGTTGCTATTAGATAAGGATGAGACTATCCGTCCTAATACGAATGTTGAAACCCTTGCTGGGTTGAATCCCTCATTCGTTATGCCTGGAAAAATGGGCTTTGACAATACTATATTAGGCAAATACACCACTATCGAAAAAGTTAATCACGTCCATCATGCTGGTAACTCTTCAGGTATCGTTGATGGCGCATCGCTGTGCTTAATAGGCAGTGCTGCTGCTGGCAAAAAAGCAGGCTTAAAGCCACGAGCGAAAATTACTATGGCTGCTGTCATTGGCTCTGAGCCGATGATTATGTTGACTGGTCCAACTCCTGGATGTCAAAAAGCCTTAGATAAAGCAGGTATGAAAGCTTCAGATATCGATCTTTGGGAAATTAACGAAGCCTTTGCTGCCGTACCGATGAAAACAGCTAGAGACTTTGGGGTGTCGTTAGATATCGTCAACGTTAATGGCGGTGCTATCGCTATGGGTCATCCTCTTGGAGCGACTGGTGCGATATTGATGACTACTGTACTTGATGAGTTAGAACGCCGTGATCTTAAGACGGCGATGGTAACTCTATGCGTTGGTGCAGGTATGGGTATCGCCACTATCATCGAACGAGTTTAGTTGCTCGGTTATATAGCGACTATTTCGTTAAGCGTAGCTGGCTTAATAAATTGCCAATAGTTTAAGCTTAGATCTTCGATATTTGCATCGTTGTGAATCGACTATCTATCTTAGTATTGATAAGCCAGTACGCTAAACCAGTATCGAGTCAGTTTCGGCTTCATAACCATTTGATTTAATAATCTAAGAACTATAAAAAGGGACATAGGATGACTACAGATAGCGTAAATGATATTAATGCCTTGGTAAACTTTACCGCTGAGCGTGATAATGACGGAATCGTTACCGTAATGGTCGATCAAAGCGATCGCAAAATGAACGTAATAGGTGATGGATTTACTGAGTCTTTTGCTACTTTGGCCGACAGTTTCATTAATGACGAGTCTGCTAAAGGGCTTATCCTTACTTCAGCTAAAGACACTTTCATTGTCGGCGCTGATATCGATTCGTTAGGCAATATCAAAACTGCCGAGCAAGCATTTGAACTGGTTGAAGACCTCAAAGGTAGCCTGCGTAAGCTTGAGTTGTCTGGCAAGCCAGTAGTCGCTGCTATGACAGGAACTGCACTAGGCGGTGGTCTTGAGATTGCCTTGGCCTGTCATTATCGTATTGCTATTGACTCACCTAAAACTAAGCTTGGTCTACCAGAAGTTAAATTAGGTCTGCTACCAGGTGGCGGTGGTACTCAACGTCTACCAAGATTGGTCGGCATTCAAAAAGCGCTTGAGCTAATGACTCAAGGCTCAGAGCTGCGTCCTAATGCGGCAAAAGACATCGGTCTTATCGATGCCACTGCTACTGATCAAGCCGACATGCAACAGCAAGCCAAAGAGTGGATCAAAGCCAATCCTAAAGCTCAGCAGCCATGGGATGTAAAAGGTTTTAAAATCCCTGGTGGCGATAGTAAGCATCCTAAAGTTGTGCAAGTATTCTCTATTGCCCCAGCTATGGCTAATCAGAAATCGCAAGGTAACTATCCTGCTCTCAAGCACATTATGTCTTGTGTTTATGAAGGCTGTATGGTCGATATCGATACTGGTTTAGAGATTGAATCTCGTTACTTTGCGGCGTGTGTACTATCGCCTGAAGCTAACAATATGATTAACACTCTTTGGACCCAACTTAATAGCATCAAAAAAGGTCAGTCACGCCCTGATGGCTTTGAGAGAACTAAAGTTAAAAAAGTTGCAGTGCTTGGTGCCGGCATGATGGGTGCTGGTATTGCTTATGTGTCAGCCAAAGTTGGCATCGATGTGGTGTTATTAGATAGAGATATCGAGTCAGCAGATAAAGGTAAAGCATACTCTACTAATTTGCTTGATAAAGCGATAAGTCGTGGGCGCTCAACGCCAGACAAAAAGCAGGCATTGTTAGATAAGATTAAGACTACGACTTCTTATGATGATTTAGAAGGCTGTGATCTGGTTATTGAAGCAGTGTTTGAAGATCGTGATATTAAGGCCAACTGTACTCGTCAAAGTGAAGCAGTAATCCCTACTAGCGCCGTCTATGCTTCTAATACTTCTACTTTGCCTATTACTGGTCTTGCTAAAGTTAGCGCCCGTCCAAAGCAGTTTATTGGCCTACATTTCTTCTCGCCTGTAGACAAGATGCCATTGGTTGAAATTATCATGGGTGAAGAGACTGATGATGAAACTTTAGCCAAAGCTTTTGATTATGTGTTGCAAATTGGCAAAACTCCTATCGTTGTTAACGACAGCCGTGGCTTCTATACCTCACGGGTGTTTGCAACTTACGTGTCAGAGGGTATCGCTATGTTAGCTGAAGGCATTCATCCGCGCAGTATCGAAGTTGCCGGTATGAAGTCAGGAATGCCTATGCCGCCATTAGCACTACAAGACGAAGTGACTTTGAGTCTAGTCCGTCATATCACTGAGCAAAACAATCGTGATATGGAAGCTGAAGGCAAAGAAGTTACCATTCATCCTTCTTATAATGTCATAAAAGTGGTTGGTGAAGAGCATGGTCGTGAAGGCAAGCGCTTTGGTAAAGGCTTCTATGAGTATCCAGAGAATGGTGAAAGACACTTGTGGCCTGAGCTAACTAACTTATTCCCAACTAGTGCTGAGCAACCATCACAGCAAGACCTAGTAGATCGCTTGATGTTTATTCAAGTTAACGAATCAGCCAAATGTTTTGAAGAAGGCGTAGTACGCTCTGTTGCCGATACCAACGTTGGTTCTATCTTTGGCTGGGGCTTTGCACCACAACATGGTGGCACCCTACAGTTCGTCAATGCTATGGGCGCAGATAAATTTGTAGCGCGTAGTCGCGAGCTTGCTAAACAGTATGGCGAACGCTTCGAGCCGGCTCAGATTTTGGTAGATATGGCTGCAAAAGGTGAGGAGTTTGTAGATGCCTAATACAGGGTTATCAACGACACCATCAGCTATTAGTCAAATGGCGGATTGTCTACAAGGATTACGAGTCGTTGATTTGACTCGTAACCTACCTGGACCTTTTGCCACCCGTCTACTGGCTGACTTAGGCGCAGAGATTGTCAAGATTGAGCCAGAAAGTGGCGATCCTGCTCGCGCTTTAGGAGGCTTGTTTGAAGCTTTAAACCACGGTAAGACTATCGAGAAGTATGACTTCCGTGACACTAAAGGTATCGAGGCAATCAAAGCGCATATTAAAGATGCTGATGTGATGCTAGACAGTTTCCGTCCAGGGGTATTAACTGGGATGGGTTTAGATGCCAAAACCTTGCATGCTATTAATCCTAAGCTAGTCATAGTATCGATCACTGGTTATGGACTAGGCGCTGGTCATGATGCTGAACAACAAGTTAAGCATCAGTGGGCTGATAAAGCTGGCCACGATATCAACTTTATGGCGATGAGCGGGGTACTCGATCAGTTAAGAACGGCTAAAGGCGAGCAAGCTATGCCTAATGTACAGTTCGCTGATTTAGCGGGTGGTAGTGATACCGCAGTGATCGCCTTACTAGCTGCAGTATTTAGTGCCCAGCGCACCGGCCAAGGGCGCCATGTGGCCGTGAGTATGACTCATAGTTTGTATAACCATATGATCATGCCGAAGGCAACAGGCGCGCTAGTGAAGAGCTTCTCAGGGCAGAATCCGCCGCCGCAGTATGACTTTTTAGGGGGGCTGTTGCCTTGCTATCGTCTGTACAAAACTGCCGATGATCGCTATATGGCGGTAGGCTCGTTAGAGCTTAAGTTTTGGCAAGGCTTGTGTGAGGTATTGCAGTTGCCGGAGCTAAAAGCGAAGCATTGGCAATTAGGGGTCATGCCTAATATGCCAGACAGCAAAGAGGCGGCAAAAACAGTTACTGCAACTTTTGCCAGCCAGCCCCTTGCTTATTGGCAGCAAGCTTTTGAATCGGCCGATGTTTGTGTGACGCCAGTATTGAGCTTACAAGAAGCCAAAGCACACCCATTGTTTGCCCATCAAGATGAGCATCAAGCAACATCGGGTTGGCAACTTATCGGCTGATAATAGATAGGTTAAGAACAGATAGGTTAATAACTAATAAGGTAATAATAAAAACCGACTAGTTATTAATCGTCTTTACAGTAATAGCTTAGTAAGTGCTTATTTGGACTAAGAACAATATTTTTAGTACAGGTTTTACTAAGAAAATTTTATAGGTGGTTTGAGTTTTAAGGTTTGACTAGAGGTGCGTATTTCAACGGATTGAATGACTGAATCCACCTCTTTTAACTAAAGCACCTAAATTCATCGTAACGCTAAGGAGAGCTAGAAATGGAAAAGTTTTGGACTGATAAGTATCCGGAAGGGGTGTTAAAGGATGTCGATAGTAACCAATATTCTTCGCTAACTCATTTATTTGATGAGATGTTTGCACTTTATGCAGACCGAGAGTTTAGCACTAATATGGACGTTACTTATACCTACGCCCAAATCGATGCTATTGCTCGTAATATTAGTGCTTGGTTACAAAGCCAAGGGCTAAAAAAAGACGACAAAGTGGCAGTGATGATGCCTAACGTCAATCAATATATACCTATCGCTATCGCTATTTTACGTGCCGGTTATGTTGTCACCTCAATTAACCCTATGTATAGCGCTCGTGAGCTTAAGCATCAGCTTGAAGATACTGAAGCCTCTATCCTGTTCATTTTAGAACCATTCTGCAGTACCTTAGAAAAAATAGTCGATGATAGCCATCTCAAAACGGTTGTGGTAAGCAAAATCGGCGATATGCTTGGCTCAGCTAAAGGTACACTAGTCAATTTAATGGCTAAACACGTCAAAAAAGCAGTGCCGACCCACACTCTTAAGTCTAATAATAAATATGCAGTTACTGATTTTAAGACAGTGATGTCTGATGGTAAATCTCTACCATACTCTAAGCCGGTACAAAACATAGATGACCTAGCATTTGTACAATATACGGGTGGTACTACTGGGGTAGCTAAAGGGGTGCTATTGAGTCACCGTAACGTTGCATCAGGTACTATGCAGTTCGATGCTTGGCTATCACCTACTTATAATAAAATACCAGACACTACTGTAGTTAATACCATAATTGCCTTACCTTTATATCATTTCTTCGCATTTATGGTAGTGATGTTAGGGATTCGTGCTGGCCATCATTTCACCTTGATTACTAATCCTCGTGATATAGACGGCTTTGTCAAAACCTTAGCATCTAGACCTTTCCATATCCTACCTGCTGTCAATACTTTATTCCAAGCATTGATTCAGCATCCTGATATCGAAAAACTAGACTTTTCTAACTTGATTATCTCTTTATCAGGCGGTATGGCTGCCACACCAGCGACCTCACAAAAGTGGATTGACATGACTGGCACTGCATTAGTGCAAGGCTGGGGGATGACTGAAACAGTCGCCGTTGGTACTCTAAATCCGATCGTCGCCAAAGCTGATTTTACCGGTAAGATTGGTATGCCGCTTCCTGGTGTTGATATGACTATCCGTGATGATGATGAAAATGAATTGCCAATTGGTGAAATCGGTGAGATATGTCTAAAAGGTGATAACGTCACTAAAGGCTATAACAACATGGACAGCTCATCTTACTTTACCCATGATGGCTACCTGAAGACTGGTGATATTGGAGCGATTACTGAAGATGGCTATGTCACCTTATATGACCGCAAAAAAGACATGCTTATCGTTAGTGGTTTCAACGTGTTCCCTAATGAAGTAGAAGGGGTGGTTGGCATGCATCCTAAAGTATCTGAATGCGGGGTAGTTGGCCTCGATTGTTCTAAGCGTGGTCAGGCCATTAAAGTGTTTGTGGTCAAATCTGATGATAGCTTAACTGAAGATGAGCTTATAGAACATTGTAAAGAAAACCTAACTGGCTACAAGCGTCCGCGCCATATAGAGTTCTGTGATGAGCTACCTAAGTCGTCAGTAGGTAAAATTCTACGTAATGAGCTGCGCAAAAAAGTTCCTGATACAGTTTAGAGCATACACCGCTATTTGAAGGCTTATTTATGCACAGATAATAGCGGTGTTACTACTAATTAGAATTGTGGTTGATTGAGGAGATAGGGTTTTGGATAAATTTTGGACAGAGAGTTACCCTGAGGGTGTACGAGCGAAAGTGGCTTGTGAGCACAAGACATTACTCAACTTCTTTGATTATACTTTTGCTAAATATGCTCAAAATGAGTTTAGTACTAACATGGGAGTAACTTACTCCTATGAGGAAGTTGATCAAGTATCACAGAGTATTGCCGCTTGGATTCAGAGCTTAGGGCTAGCACAAGGTTCAACGATTGGCATTATGATGCCCAATGTCAATCAATATTATCCTATAGTAGCTGGCATAATTCGTGCTGGTATGGTGCTTACTACTATCAACCCTTTATATACGGGGCGAGAGCTAAAGCATCAACTGATTAATTCCGATGCTAGAGCTATTTTTATACTAGAGCCATTTTGCTATACCTTAGAGAAAATTATTGACGATACTGATATCGATAACGTGGTTATTAGTAGCATTGGCGATATGCTAGGTACGGCAAAAGGTATGGTAGTCAATTTGGCTGCTAAGCATCTAAAAAAGGCAGTTCCTAGCCATAACCTTGTCTCCAATAGCAACTATAAAGTAAGCGACTTTAAGTCTGTAGTGAAGCTTGGCAAACCTTTACCTTATTCTCGACCAGTGATTAGTCCTGATGATCTAGCTATTCTGCAATACACTGGTGGAACTACTGGTGTGGCTAAAGGCATGTTAGTGACTCATTATAATGTGGTAGTCGCCACGGCTCAATTTGAGGAATGGTTTCAACCTATTTATAAGAAAGCTCCTCAAACTGGGCAAACTAATACTATTATTGCATTACCGCTGTATCACATTTACGCTTTTATCTTGATGTTGCTTGGAATACGTGTCGGCCAACACCTGACACTAGTCACTAACCCTCGTGACATTGATGCCTTTGTAAAAATATTAGGCAAGCGTCCTTTTCATATTTTTCCTGCAGTGAATACTTTATATCAAGCGCTATTGGCCAACCCTAAATTCAAGAGCCTTGATTTTTCACAGTTACAGCTATCACTAGCCGGAGGCATGGCAGCAACGCCAGCTACCGCCAAGAACTGGCAAGAGACTACTGGTTTACCGATTATTGAAGGCTGGGGTATGTCAGAGGGTTTGGGAGTAGGTACTGCCAATCCGCTCATCAATACTGAATATAACGGCAATATTGGTTTACCACTTCCGGGCATCGATATCACTATTCGTGATGATGATGGTAATACACTAGGACTGGATGAAGTGGGTGAGATGTGTATCAAAGGGGATAATATTGTCACTAGTTATCATAAAATGGATAACAGTAGCTTCTTTACTGAAGATGGTTATTTAAAGACTGGTGATGTGGCTTCAATGAACGACAAGGGTTATATCCAGATATATGATCGCAAAAAAGACATGCTTATCGTCAGTGGCTTTAATGTATTTCCCAATGAGGTCGAAAACGTCATTGAGATGCACCCAAAAGTTGCTGAGTGTTCAGTAGTAGGAGTGGATAATGAACTACAAGGACAATCAGTTAAAGCTTATGTCGTTAAATCTGATCAAAGTCTTACCGAGCAGGAGATTAAAGATTTCTGTAAAGAGGACTTGACGGGCTATAAGCGTCCTAGTTATATTGAGTTTATAGATGAGTTACCTAAGTCAACAGTTGGTAAAATCCTACGACATGAACTGCGCACCAAAGCCAGTCAGCAGCAGCAATTGTAGTAGTAAGCGCTATTGAACGTGAATGCTTAATATAAATTAATAGGTTAGTAGTTAGAGGTTGCAAAGCGTAATAAGTAATAAATAGTCAGTGTTTATACGGTTTATCTCAATCGTTAGCGCTGACTAAGTAAAGTTATAAATTTTGTTTGCTGATTAAGTCAATTGGATGACGTCAGCTTGGTAAGCAACTATAGGAGTTGCTACTGTTATTCATCATGGAGGATGTACAATGTCAAAATATTTCACATTATCACAGCTAACTTGCGCGTTAGCCACATTATCACTAGCTTCTATTGCAAGTGCTTCTGGCTTAGATCGCTCTGGCCAGCCTAGTGAAGACTTTTCTTCAAGTGGTACTATAGCTTATGCAAGTGCCTATCATATCAGCCCTGATGTTACGGGTGTAGGGGTTGACGGTAAGAATATTAGTGACTTTGCAGAAGAGTATGAAGGCTATGGTTACGGCGTTAAGACTGACATCAATGATAAATTTAGTGTTGGCGTATTCTATGATCAGCCTTTTGGTGCTGCGGTTCGTTTCGAAGGGGACAACATACTGACGTCAACTAACACTGATGGCAGTATTAATTCTACTACTGCTGATGTCAGCACTGATAACTTTACTGGTCTATTGAGTGTCAATCTAGGTGCTAAAAATAACTTTAAAGTTTATGGCGGACCAGTTTTACAAAAAATCAAAGCTGATGTAAAGTTGAACGGTGATGTTCTATCTATTTTGAATGGTTATAGTTTAAATATCGCAAAAAATGACGCTTATGGCTATATGGCGGGCTTGGCTTATGTAAAACCAGAAATTGGTCTAAAAGCGGCTATTACGTATCGTTCAGAAATTGAACATGATGCCAATTATGCTGAAAATATGCCTTTCATAAACCGTTATAACCTGAATCCTAATTTGCCACCATCACTACGACTCGATGCTGTACAAACTGAAGAATCCGAGCTAACCACTCCTAAATCAGTCAATATCGATTTTCAAACGGGTGTTAATAAAACCACGTTGCTAACTGCAAAAGCACGTTGGGTACCTTGGAGTGACTTTAAAATTACTCCTCCACTGTTAAAGACTAACGTAGTCTCTGCTACTAACACTCAAGCAGGTCAGGTCGTTATAGACAACGCTAATCTTTTAGAATATGGCGATGATGCTTATCAATTAGAACTTGGTCTTGCTAAACGTTTAAGCCCAGCGCTAGCGGTATCAGGTACTGTTGGTTGGGACAGTGGTGCTGGCAATCCAGTATCGCCACTAGGACCTACTGAAGGCTATTATAGTGTGGGAGTTGGCGCTAAATATAACTTTACGCCGGAATGGGCAGTATCTGCTGGCGCTAAGTACTTAATGTTAGGCGATGCAGAGGGTGTATTGGCCGCCAGTGGTAAAAAGCTTGGTACCTTTGAGGACAATGATGCTTATATATTCGGTATGAAACTGTCTTATGCTTCTAAGTAATTCCATAGAGATAGCTTAGATTTAACTTATCTTGATAGGGTTCAATACAGTTAGGAGAATGGCTTAGACACTAAGCCATTCTTTTATTATTTATTATTAACAAAAACTGTTATTAGTAATTAGTCATCCGCCTAGTGTTTATAAAAAAGCTGCTATTACCTAGATATAAATGAGGTATAGCAGCTTTTTTATGACCAACTAATCTTAGCATCCAAGACAAAAATAAACCCGCTCATCTGTGAGTGGCGGGTTGTCTAACAGGGATAAAAATAGCGTTGATACTTATTGTGTTAAGGCCTTAATACCAAGACATAAGCAAACAGCCATAAGGCTGATTAATGGCTCTAATATCCTTGATTCTTAAGACGATTCACTTGCGTACTATATACAGTTAGTGGGTTAGTCTCGAGCCACGAAGTAATACCTAAAAGCTGATTGATAGTGTCTAAGTGATTCATACGGTAATTATCACGAATAACATAACCCAAACGACTCGAGCAAACACCGACTAAGCCATCATTAGCTTCCCCTTCAAAAGTTAGACCAGTTAACGATAAGGTATAGTCACTAGTATCTAAAGGGTTGGTTAAAGGCGTATTACCCGTCCAAGAATAATAGCCAACACCGTTAACAATATTATTGCTTGGAGGCTGACCACAGTAAGTAGTGGGGAGTGCTGCTGGATACTTTGCATTAAAGATAGCAACATTTTCGCTAGAGGTGCTATTAGTAACGTTTAAAGCGTTTTGCTGTTGTAGCTGATTTAAGGGTACACCAGATAGTGCATCCAAAGACAGTCCGACGGCCTCGAAGCTGGCGATCAACACTTTAGAGCCAAACTTATTTGGGGTTTGATCATTTTCTAATACTTTTATAACGAAATCAGTGGTTTTAGAGCCTTTGTGTGGGCTTGATACTGAGGTTACCGAAGCTATTTTTTCCGGCGCTATCGTAGCTACATAACGGCTATCTAGGCCTCCTTGGCTATGACCAATAAGATTGACTTTTTGAGCACCAGTTATCGCTTTGATAGTATTGACTTGGCTTAATAACTGCTCACCACGCACTTCAGCAGAATTGACCGAAGAGGTTTTAGTGGCGAATACATTTTCAGTCCCGTTCCTCATTAGTGTTTGTGGCACCCCATTGAAGTAATCTAGGCTACCAATAAGACGACTCCAACCAAAGAATCCATGAGCCATAACAATAGGATATTGAGTGTCATTATAATTGGATCTAGCATTTTTGCTCTCAACTTCACTGCACCCTGTTGGCGTTGCACAGTTATAATAAGTACCAGCATTGGCAGTAGTTGAGGTAAGCGCTATAGCACTAAGAGCGATACTTATTGAACTAATAGAGGCTAAGCTAATTTTAGAAGTGATAGTTTTCATCTTACATCCTTATAGTTTGAAATAGGCTGGCTACCAGCAGTAAACCATTACTTATCGATCAGTAAAGGCAAAATAATCTGTCATTTAGAGCAGATTATTCGATTAAAGCAATGCTAGTAAATACAAACTATATCGGTGTATGACAAGATTTTGAGTCAGTCATTATTACCTCATACCTTAGACGTATGAGTAGCCGATGCCGTAGTGGCTATCGGTACTAAGTCTTAGTAGCCGTCGTTTTTTACTCGGTTCATTTGCTGACGATAGACGGTTAGGGGGTTAGTTTCACGCCATGAGACCAAGCCTAATAGCTGATTGATACTGTCTAAGTGATTCATGTGATAGTCATCACGAATAACTTGACCAATACGACTAGAGCATTTAGTCACTAGACCATCGTTGAGATCACTTTTATCGTAAAGGGAGCCGGTAACATTTAAGATAGCGTCTGAGGCATCCAAAAGGTTAGTAGACTGTCCTACACCACTAAAGGAGTAGTAAGCTACGCCATTCATGACATTGTTAGCAGGTGTATTACCACAATAACTACTCGGTATCGGTCCTGGATGAGCTTTGTTAAAAGCGACAAAGGCTTCTTCTGATACTGAGTTTAGAAAACCCTTAGCGCTCTGTTCTTGAGGCTTGTTTAGAGGGATACCGGATGCGGCACCAACACCTAAACCAGCAATTTCAAACAAGTTATAAAGTACTTTGGCCTCGATACCATCTTGGCCTTCAGGTACCCCATTAGCTTTTTCTCTTGCCTTAAGCCAAGTATTGACTTTATCAGCAACTCCTACACCAGTATGTGGAGAGGCGACCGTAGTAATAGAAGCTACCGCTTGCGGATCAATAGAAGCTACATAACGAGAGTCAAGTCCACCTTGGCTATGTCCGACAAGATTCACTTTGTCACTACCAGTGATGGCTTTAATAGTTCTGATTTGACTAAGTAGCTGCTCGCCGCGAACTTCAATAGAGTTAACCGTTGAGGTCTTAGTGGTAAAAACATCAGCACCGTTCATGCTGAGCGTTTGAGGAATACCATTGAAATAATCTAAAGTATTGAATAGTCTATTCCAACCCAAAAACCCATGCGCCATGACAATAGGATATTTCGTCGCATTATAGTTAGTAAAATTAAAAGTACGCTGAACTTTGGCACAGCCTGTTGAATCGGCGCAATTATAATAGTTGCCTGCGCTAGCAGTCGTTGAAGTCATTGCTAGCATACTGATAGTCGTTATAGCGGCACCAGTTGACAACAGTCGAAAGCAAGTATGGAGATTTTTCATATAACTTCCTTGTTAATGAATAATATCGATAGTATTATCGATTATTTTGTACAGTATTGTACTCAAGTACTAAACAATCTAGCTAATAGCACTGGTCGAACTGTTTAGTTAAAGTTTAAAATTTTGGTTAGATTCTCTATAGCTAGGGCTAATAAGCACTAGAAATCAAAAGCTATTATTAAAGCTAAAGTCGCGGTCAGCTTCAGTTAGCGTCATTTTGAGCCATTCGTTGTATTTCAGCGTAGCCAGTTAGCCTCTTGCGCTCAGTATCATTGAATTGATTACGTTCAAGCTCATCTATCTGTGCTTGGGCTTTGCCTGCACTACCAGCATTGTTGATCAGCAGTTGTCGTTGGGCTTGATACTGATTAAATCTAGCGTCAAAATTAGCTTCCTCTACATCTAGTCCAGCCAAACGAGAAGCGGCCGCTTCGCCAACTAAGCCACGACGCATATCGAATAACGCCTCTTTAGTAGCGCCTTGAGCTTTCATCTGAGCAGTACGCTGGGTAAGCTCGCCAAAGTTAGCTTGTTTTTGAAAGTTTTTCTTAATTTCTCCCTCTGGCAAACGACTAATATAATCCTCACGACTGGCCTGTTTTTGGGCAGCATTTAAGTTATTGTCTTGCTCAATACCTACCATAGCGACACTATAGTCCTCATAAGTATCTTCGCCACTAAAGAATGCTTTAATAGTGGCAGCATCAAATGACTGCTGGCGTAAGCGATTAACATCTTGACGGCGCTGAGCGATCAAATTCAAATCTAATTTACCTGCTTGCGTAGCCTGTAATTGCAGCGTTCCATAACTGCCTTGTAGCTCATCGAGAGCTTTTAGATAACTCATATATTGATGAAATATTTTAATGGCTGAACTGGCTGCAGGCTCAGGCGTATGGTGGAGGATATAAGCTTCTACTCTAGCAATAATAGTGGCTTCATTTTCCTCGCCCATAGCGGAGAGAAAATAGTCGAATAAGCGTCGTAAGCCTTCTGTGACAACTAGTTGATTGTTGTCATCGATGATAATCTCACCATCAATATCAGTACCTTGCAAAGAGCGTGGCATAGACTCAAGCCCAGTGCTAAAGTTAGCTGATAGAGTGTTATCTGTTGAGGGGGTATTAGCCGTAGCAGTAAGACCGCTATTGGTTACAGTCGCCGAAGCACTAGTAGCCAGCGTATTATCAGCAGCTGACGTAGATACTGACTTGGGTTTTAACCACCAAATTAGCGTCGCAAGGAGTGCCAATAACAGCAAGGCAATAATGATAATAGTCCTAGTATTGCGTTGGTTATTCATAGTAATACCATCGTCCATGCAGTAACTGAATTAATCCGACTATTTCGGAGACCTTAGATAACAACCAGCTGACAAATACTATAATTTTTCAAAAAAATACGACTTTTGCAAGATACGCCAATTTTTTAATAAGCCCTTCATTAGCTTTTGTTGCTAATTTCTGCTGTCAATGACCGTTGACTATTTGTTGATCGATACGCTTGGTAATGAACTCAGGGTCTTTTATCCATATGCCATGCGGGTTGCCTTTTAGGTGCTTGGGCAGTTCGACTGAAATCAGTGTCGACTCAGTACAAAGCTTAGTGAGGTGCTTGACAGAAGCATAAGGCGAGTATCTATCGCCTTCAATGTGAATAAAAAATCCACGTCCTTTACCCGTGGTAAGGTCACCTTTTATAAAATCGAAGCGTCCCGTTTTTAGCAAATAGCACCAATCGTCCATTAGTCCTTTGGCCTCTTTATTGCCGAAGCCTACTTTATAACCAGGGAAGTAACCGTAAGCCAAGGTTAAAGGTTTAAATATCGCCAATACCCGTAAGATCTTTATACGCTCCCAGCCAAACCAGTTTTTGAAATGGATATTGCCAGTAGCAACCCCGATCATAGGCATATCCGTTAATGCACTATAGATAGCCGCCATCTGGCCTCCTAAGCTATGGCCAAAAAGGTAAGTCGAATCGTGCTCAGAAAATCCCACTAGCTTTGGAATAAAATTATCCATAAGGTCTTGATAGTTATAATCAACGCTACGATCGACATGAGGAGTATTCTCGCCGCAGCAAGGGTAATCAGCGCCAATCAGGGTATAACCTTTAGCCACTAAGTTCTCAAACAGCTTAGCGTATTTTCTTAAAGGCACACCAGTGGCAGTCATAAACACTAGCGTTATTTTTCGATCTACAGCAGCTATTGGCTTATAAATATTGACCTTTACTTGGTGTTTTCGCTTGAAGGTAAAGGTAAGCATCGATATCATCCTTGATAAAAAGCTAATAGCTATTAAGACTAGTATTTCTAAGAGTACTGTATTGAAAAATAATAAATTTGAGGTGATAAATAGTATTTTATAATTATTAATTAGCTTATATAAATTAGATAAATATCGACAGTATAATATTATTTTTTTGATTTAAGGTAATATTAATTACCTATAAAATTTATTATAAGTCTAGTGATAACTATAGTATTAAGTAGATTTATAGGAAATATTGACAAATAAACAACCATTAAGCAATAGGTATATTATTAATGGTAATAAAAATTACTGAATAGGATATCTCTTATAAGTCAAAAACAGCCTTTATTACTGACAATAGTCAGGTTGCTGGTGAGTATTAGTCAATAATGCTGCGCAGAGGACACTAGAGATAAGTGATAGACTTAGCTAGAAGAAATGGCCGCAAGTCTTACTGAAAAGGATACTGTAAACGTAAAAGCTGTTGATCGGCGGTTTTTTGAGGTACCGGATCAATCTTTTTATGTTGATAAATGGATAAGTATAATAATTAAAAAACACAGTAAAAAAATATATAAGGATAGTTTATGAAAAAAGTCATGTTTATAGGTTATGGCTCAATGGCTAGAAAAGTACATCA
Organism: Psychrobacter sp. BF1; assembly: GCF_019279065.1. NCBI lineage: Bacteria > Pseudomonadati > Pseudomonadota > Gammaproteobacteria > Moraxellales > Moraxellaceae > Psychrobacter > Psychrobacter sp. BF1. Next base: position 14,517 of record NZ_JAGYWV010000007.1, on the reverse strand, counting down.
GATGCTACCTGAGAACATTATACTCTCGACAATATTAGCCAGTCCTAGAAGTGCTAAGGAGATTAGGGCCGAGGTAGGAGAGTCTATCGCAGTGATTACTTCGGTAAGCGATTTATTAGCGGTCCCTGATTTAGCGGTTGAGATGGCAGGGCAGAGTGGACTCAAACAACATGCCATGCAAATTCTAGACAAAGGCATTCCTCTTGGGATAGTTTCTGTAGGAGCCTTTACTGATGAAAAATTTGTGACATCGTTGCATGATACTGCTAAAAAAAGTGGCGTAAAAATCCATATTCTAGCCGGTGCCATAGCCGGTATTGATGGGATTAATGCTGCAAGTTTGGCAGGATTAGATAAGGTGGTTTATCAAGGTAGAAAGAACCCAGACAGCTGGAAGGGTAGTTATGCCGATGAGCTGATTGACTATGAAAATTTAAAGCAACCTTCAGTATTTTTTACAGGAAATGCTAGGGAGGCTGCGGCTCTATTTCCAGCTAACTCTAATGTCGCTGCAACTATAGCGCTGGCAGGTGTTGGACTAGACGATACACAAGTAGAGTTGATGGTTGATCCACTGCTCGAACATAATATCCATCATATAACTGCCGAAGGAGAGTTCGGTAAACTTGAGATTATCATGACTGGTTTACCGTTAGCTGAAAACCCTAAAACTTCAAGTCTAGCCGCCTTTAGTGCTTTACGTTTGTGCTACGAGATCGATCAGGTTTTTCAATTTTGAGATATAACTATACTTAGTAAGATTAAACTTAATATCTATAATTTTTTAGCATTGGAACCAATCTTGTGCGGAGAGTGAAAGTCTTAACTAGGCGCCAAGCCTATTGATTGCTGACGTGCCTAATTTTAATACCTTCGCTGTATCGAACTCAAAAAATTCAAATTTTAAAACATCCGCTCATCCTATTGCAATGGCTGATTTTGAGGGACATGATAAATCGGCACGCATATTCTGCACTCGTATACGCGAGGACTTAGCATAAGGGGCTAATTTTAATGGTCATTATTCTTTCATTACTTTTGGCTGCGGTACTTCTTGTGTCATGAGCTATATTACTGATAGTCGAACTGGCAAAGTCTTTGAGCCGCCGTTTGGTGCAGAATCAACCCCGGAGTTGGCTATTGAATTCAAGCTTGATAGCAATTTAATACAGGTGGTTCATATGGGTGACACCTCTGAGGAATGTGAGGTTCGCGCATGGTCTTTTGGTGCAAAAAGCTTCAAGCTTGAAGGCAAAGATAGTTTTGCCCGTGAAGGCAGCTGCAACTATGGGCAGAAACTAATATCCAAATAATGTGACAATTATTTCTGATTAGAGTTTTGGGCAAAACCTACTAAGATGGTGAGTTTTTCTGAACTTTTCTCTATGTAGTAGCCTACTAAGTTTAGACGGTACTTAAGACAAATGCCGCCTACTAAAAAGCCAGACAACTTAAGCTTGTCTGGTCACGGATACCGATTGATTGACCAATTCTATAGATCCAAACGCGGTTAAGAACGCGACACTGGATGCGTCGGATCCAACACCGATGCGGGCCATGGTGTTGGCATCTGCCATGCCAGTCGGATCAATGAGGTGCCAGCTGCCTGCAAGATAGACCTCTGCCACGGCATGGAAGTCCTGTGGCGTCACATCGGGCGCATAAACGCTGGCGAATCTGGCCGGTATCGACGATGCGCGCGCTAGTGTCACGAGAACATGCGCGAAGTCGCGGCAGACGCCCTGACGTTGAACGAAGGTGTCAAGCGCGGTAGTTTGTGCGTTGCTCGATCCGGGCACGTAGCTAAACGTCGACTCGATCCAATCACGCATTGCGGCAATCCTTGCGCCACCTGTGAGATCGCCAAACTCTGCGTCCACGAAGGCCTGGAACTGGTCTGACGGGCAATAGCGAGACGGCATCAAATGCTTGATTGCCTCTCCGGGCAAAAGATGGAGGGGCGCTTGAGGCAGCGTCGATATATCCAAGGCAGGACGGTCAACGTCAATTTCTGCGATATAAGTGCAGCTAAAATCCCCTTCGGCGCGGATCCAAACTCGCTCTCCTATGCCATCATCGGCGGCGACCCGTGAAAAATGCGCAACGTCTGATGTCCAAATCTCGGCTGAATTCACCCGCTGATCTGCAAGATCGGCGGCTTCGATCTGAAGCAAAAGGTCCATCGGCTCGGAGAGTCGATAATGGAGTTTGACGTTAAGTTTTAGGATCATGTTCGAACTCCGTAAGGGGATTTATCTAGCGGGCTGAAGATCGTGTGAGGCTACAGCTGAGCCGCGCAGGTGAGATCTTTTGCAATGAACTGCCCCGACTATATAAAAGACTGGTTTGCTTGAGTCAGGCAGCATTGCTTGACAGGGTTAAATTAACATAATACCGCTTTTCAAAATGAAAAGGTGAGACATAACCAATAGCATTATGCAGTCGGGATTTATTGAACTATTCTACCCATTCAAAGGCAGCTAGGTCAACATCGTTCGCCCTATGCTACTGATCTTTTAGGTACTCAATTACCTTAGACTTATATAGCCTGTTGACAGTTTCAGCCAAGGCATTATCGTATGAATTGCCGATTGTGCCAACGCAAGCAATCACTTCACAATCAGCCATTTTATCCGTATAGTCAATGATGCCGTAATCGCTATGATAAATCACATCTTTGAGCCTGTTTGTGTCGGTTAGCGCTTGATTTGACGCTGCCATTATTCCCATAACAGACGTCATGGTAAATAATTTTATAGCGAAGAAAAAGCGAAAAAATTAGACTTCAAAAGGGTGGGGTTTATAAATTGCCAAGACAGATGAGTTTTTTATTACCGTCGATACGTAGTTAAAAGTGTGAAGCTGCTGAATTAATCTCTACAGCGCCTTCAGCATAGCTAATTTCGGTCTTCTAACATACTAAATAGAATTAATGATAAGACTGGTTAACGAACTATAAAAACCATTACAACCCCAAAAAATAAGCATAAAAAAAGTCCCACTTCTTATTATAAGAAGTGGGACTTTCCGCTTTGTATCTAATGATACATAAGCCATATTTGGAGCGGGAAAAGAGATTCGAACTCTCGACCCCAACCTTGGCAAGGTTATGCTCTACCACTGAGCTATTCCCGCTAATCTATCAACTAACTATCGCTAGATGATGTTGGCATATTATACGCAGTTTTTTTGGCCTGTCAACAACTATCATCAAAAAATAATACTTAATTACAGCTATAGATGGGCTTGGCAGATTTAGCTGTATTTATGCAAATATTTTAGGGCCAATTATAAACTTAAAACCCTCGCTGAGTTATGAAACTAAGCGAGGGTTTTATATAAAGCTAACTATTCTGAGCACTTGTATTAGTACTTATATTAATACTTATATTAGTACTTATATTAGAGCTTATATTAGAGCTTATATTAGAGCTTATATTAGAGCTTATATTAGAGCTTATATTAGAGCTTATATTAGAGCTTATATTAGAGCTTATATTAGAGCTTATATTAGAGCTTATATTAGTACTTAGAAATGGTATTTCACTAAGGCGCTAGGAGCATTCTGGGTCTGATCACTACCGAATTTGTTTTTCCAATAGCTGTATTCCATACCAACTTCTAAGCGATTATCAATGCCAAGCACTTGTTGCAAGTTGTACTTAATTTGCGGGTTGATATGCAATTGGTCTTTTTTATCATCGTTGTTAAAAGAGTAATCAACATAGCCATCTACTACGAAGTTATTCTTTTCCCAACCATAAGTTAAAGTGATTTGTTGGTCATCAGCATCACTAAAAGTGTCATCGTTGAACGCATGATAGATAGAAGCAGAGGCATACTTCATACCTGGAATTGGCACATTTAAATCAACGCCAACACCTACTAAGTAGTTGTCTTGGCTAAAACCATTGCTATTCGAGCCAAATTCATACTGACCAGCTAAGTTGACTTGTTTGATAAAGCTATTGTCAAAAGTGGCAAGTTTATACTTAGGAGCAAGCTCGCCATAAGTTTCTTTAAAATCTTTACCATTAGTACCTTCTTCACCTTGATGACGGTCGACGAAGAAGAATACGCCACCCCAAGTGTGAGTAGAGGCATGCTCTAGGGTCATCGTTTTTAAGGTTTCATCAGGTACTAATTTATAGTTGCTACCATATAATCCGGAGATGCTGGTATCACCAAACAACATTTTAGCATTAGCGCTAGTCATACCACTTAGAGCAATTACAGCAAATGCTGCAGTAGCTAAGGGCTTGATTAAAGATAGTTTGCTAGTAGGTAAGCTTATTAGATTAAAACGCACAGTGTAACTCCCTTATATACAGTCGTTAGTTCCCTAGCAGACTCGGCTATAGCGGCGCGTAAAAACTGGTTTTAACTTCCTGTCAAAACGCATGATGACCGCTAGGGGATAAATAAATATAGTGTCAATAAGTAATAATAAATAACGATAGCGGCATAAAGAGGCAAGAGTTAAAGTGCTAACTATCGATATTTTTAACAGATATACATAACAGATTATGTCTGATCAACAGCACAAGTAACAAAACGTTTACTTATGGTTTAAAGTAGTTAACCATACTTTCTATACTCTAACAACTCTATTTTATTGGAAAGTAAAGCGCTGTTAAGTGTATTTATGCTACTTTTTTTTACTAAGCAACTGATTTTAATAATAAAAATTGACCAATTAGTCAGGTTTAATTATTTTAATAAATTTTAATAGAGTGGTATAAGGTACCTATTTTAGTTACTAAGGTTAACGGGAGGCCATTAAGTTGCTGGAATCTTACTAAGCGTTAATTTGTTAACTATCATTCAAGAAGGTATTTTACGTAGGATAATCAATAGCTATTGATGCTCTGCTGCTATAGATAAGTTAAGATAGGAAACTAAAATTGCGCTAAGACCTAAAAGCCTGAGCTGAGTTAAAGAGGCAATAACAATACTGCCCGTGCTGACTATGTCAGGGCAGTGCAATATATTTTGATGATTATGATCTATAATGAAGCTGGATTTTATAGACTATTGTCTGAGAATAATAACTAGGATGTTGAGTGCAGAGGATCTTGTAAAAAAAAATTCATCATGATTTGATAAATCTCAGGATAAGCATCGACCAGCTTTTGCGGGGTTTCAAAGAATACTTCGCTGAGAACTGCGAAAAACTCAGCTGGGTTGGTGCTACCATAACGATCTAGTCCAGACTTGGGGTATTGTTGAAAGTCTGCAAAGCCAGTCTCCATGGTCTTAGTCCAGTTAGCAGGGTCCATATCTGCTGGCAGTGGTGGAAAGCCATTGGCACGACCATTTAGCATATCGAGCTTATGCACAAATTCATGAATCACTACGTTATGACCATCACGCTCACCTGAGTGTTGAGCATCTCGCCAAGAAAGAATAACTGGTCCACGCAGCCAAGCCTCACCACTTCGACTATGACTATTCTGGTGCACTATACCTAACTCATCAGTAGTAGTGCTTTCGCTTTTAAAAGCCCCAGGATAGATAATAATCGATGACCAACCTTCATACCATTCAAGACTCAAATTTAAAATAGGCAGGCAGGCTTGTAAGGCGATCGATTGTCTCACTGCATCGGTAATCACAAAGCCTTGAGCACCAACTATTGATTTATCGTGCAGCAATAAGGTGGCCAGCTCAAACAAATGAGTCAGCTCAGACTGGGTTAATCTATCTAGGATAGGGATTTTTTGCGCCGCTAACAGCCAGTCCGATTGGCTAAACTGACTTTGGTCTAATATACGCTGTTCGCGCCAGTCTTTTATTATGCTGAGCATAAGTTAGGGTCTCCTATAAGATCTGCGACAACTGATTTTTGCTTAGGGCTATAGCGTCTACTAATGGCATTGCCCTAACCATAAAAGGCCTATACTTATAGCGGCAGGGTAGCTTTTTAAGCTTGGATTCACTATAGTCTGTGGTTTATAGCAACTCTATCATTTACCTTAAATAAACTCACCTTATAAACTGTAGCTATGCGCTACTTTGTCTTTTATTGGATATTATGAAACAGCAAGTTGAAGAGGGCTCAGGCTCGCAGCGTAGCCAATACTTTCAAATGATTTTGATGGGTATCAGTGCCTTTATATTTAATACTACAGAGTTTGTCCCTGTGGCGCTGCTAAGTGACATTGCGCAAGATTTTTCAATCACTACTGCTGAAACTGGCTTGATGTTGACGATTTATGCTTGGATAGTTGCCGCTATGTCGTTGCCGCTAATGCTATTGACCGGAAAAATTGAGCGCAAGCGTTTATTACTAGCACTTTTCATGGTTTTTATCGCTAGTCATGCTTTGTCAGTCTTTGCTTGGAGTTATCAAGTATTGTTGATTAGCCGAATAGGGATAGCTTTAGCGCATGCTATATTTTGGTCGATTACAGCAGCGATAATACTGCGTATAGCTCCCAAAGGTAAAAAAGCTCTAGCTCTGAGTATCTTGGCTATGGGTACTTCTCTAGCTATGGTGTTGGGCGTACCCATAGGACGACTAGTAGGTCAGTGGTTGGGCTGGCGCGCTACTTTTGGCGGTATTGGAGTAGTGGCTTTTGTAGTATTTATTCTACAAGCTAAGTTATTACCGACTTTGCCAAGTATGTTCGATGGGGACTTTAGAAAAGTGCCAGAATTGCTAAAAAACCCCTTATTGGCTAGTCTGTATTTATTTATTTTCTTGGTGTTCACGGCGCACTATACTACTTACTCTTATATCGAACCTTTTATGCGCCAAGTTGGCTTAATCAGTGAGAATATGGCCACCTTTGTGCTGTTGCTGTTCGGTATCGCAGGACTTATGGGTAGTGTGATATTTAGTCGTTGGGGTGAAAAATCAAACAAGGGACTGATGCTAGTATCTACTATGCTGTTATTGTTCTCTATGACCGTGCTGTTGTCTTCGGTTAGCTCAATTTGGTTACTCAGTATCGTTACCCTGATTTGGGGTATGGTACTTATGTTGCTGATATTATCAGTACAAGCCAAAGTTATCGTTATTGATAATAGTGCGCAAGATGTGGTTATGGCGATGTTTTCTGGCATAATCAATTTAGGTATCGGTGCTGGGGCATTATTTGGTGGCTATGCGGTTACTCATCTAACTCTGCCTAATATTGGCTTTGCAGGTGCCGCTATTGCCGCTATGGCGCTGCTAGTCATTATACTTATCATCAAGCGCTTTTCTAGATTACGTTAACGGCAATGGGGTGAAAGTAGATTATTTAGGGTTGTCAGCAATGAATTGGACTAATAGCTCAGCCACTTTTTTACCTTGGTCTTCTTGCAGGAAGTGCCCAGCATTGATGATAGTGCTGTGGCTTTGAGCTTTAGTTCCGGGAATCAGTTTCTGCATCACTCGATCTCCACCAGCAGTAATCGGATCAGAGTCGCTAAATAGAGTAATGAATGGTTTAGTAAATTTACGCAGCTCCTTCCAAGCAGCACGGTTAGGCTCAGAGGCAGGATCATCTGGGGTTATAGGGACGAGTAGTGGAAACTGCCGAGCTCCTTCCTTATAAGACTCATCAGGAAAAGGAGCGTTATAAGCATCGATTGTCGCTGGTGATAGCTCAGTAGTCGTGCCACTCTTGATAGTGCCTGAGACATTGAATTCTACGGTTTTTTGAGAGAACTGCTGCCACTGTCGAAAACTCTCTCCTGGATCGTGATCGCCAGTAGGCAGCATAGTATTACTGGCCGCTACTCGAGCAAAACGTTCTGGATTAGCCGCTACTAAACGCAAGCCAATCAAGCCACCCCAATCTTGACAGAATAAAGTAATGTTATTTAGATCTAACTGGTCAACTAGTGATTGCATCTAGTCGACATGACGCTGATAAGTATAGTCAGTGCGAGAAGCAGGTTTGTCTGAGCGTCCAAAACCCGGAAGGTCCGGAGCAATAATGCGATGTCCTGCTGCGGTTAGTAGCGGGATCATCTTGCGATAAAGATAACACCATGAAGGCTCACCATGCAGCAATAATATTGGATCCGCATCTTTTGGTCCTTGGTCTAAGTAGTGCACGCGCAATTGGCTTCCTTCGGCATCGTCAACCATTAGATAGTGTGGATCAAAATCGTAATCAGCTAGGTTGGCAAAACAGCTATCAGGGGTTCTAAGCTTTTTCATTAGTCATCCTTGTATTGAGGGTATAAACACCTATTCCCATAGCATAATATCGTAAGGGAATTCCCAGTGGTAGCATGGAAAATGTTGATAATGGCAGCAAATTTATGCCGTGCAACTTTGAAAATATGTCGAGTAACGACTATAGCGCATTCACCTTTGTCCCTGCAACAAAGCACTCACTGATTATTGACAATAGAATTTAACCAAGCTGCTAATGATAAAAAATCTATTAGTGTTAAGGTCAATCATCGAGCGCCCTAATGAACAGTAGGCTTGAGGTGTACATTTGTATCGATGCGTTGACTAAACAAAGATCCTGACATAATATCAAGGGTCGAGATGTACTAAGCAATATTATAACGAGGGCTGTAATTATGTCGAATAAGTCGGTTGATAATGATAAGCTGAAGAGTGATGCAGTAAACTCCTCTAAAAATAGTGATGTAAAATCTGATAAGAAGGGTCAAAAAAAGCAGGATAAGATAGACAAGAAAGAGCAAAAAAAGCAGGATAAGACAGATAAGAAAGAGCAAAAAAAGCAGGATAAGATAGATAAGAAACAGCAAAAAAAGCAGGATAAGATAGACAAGAAAGAGCAAAAAAAGCAGGATAAGATAGATAAAAAACAGCAAAAAAAGCAGGATAAGATAGACAAGAAAGCTCAAAAAAAGCAGGACAAGAAAGATAAAAAACAGCAAAAAAAGCAAGCTAAGAAAAAATAATTACCATCAATCCAATGCTAGAGCTTTAAGCTAAGTGTCTTGCATTGGATTTTTTATTGCCTTTTATTTAGTTATAGGCAGTATTAGTGATAGCCGGATAAACCAATACTAAGAACCGTTGAATCAATACTTTTTAAAGCTATGCATATCTTCTAAGATAACAGTGAATCGCTCATATAACCAAGGCTCCATGTCTTCAACCACTTGATTATAAATATGGGGACCTAAGCTTTCAATAATGAAATCTAATAAAAAACGTGCTGGTAAATTACCAATATCGACATCGAATTCCTCAAGTATATACAGTCTTAATTTATCTAATATCAAGGTTTCTTCGGTATCGGACAACTTGATTATTCTCTCTGCACTCATCACTATCGCTCCAAAAATATTTTTTTATTACTAGACTATAAGCTCAGCAGCTATTACATAAGCTAACTGCCAGTCAGCACTATACTGTTAGTCTGATAAATTAGCCAATTAGGCTTGCTGATCACCGATGATTTGTTCAGCAAGGCTAGTCATATTTGAGGCATAAAGCAGCCTTTTTAAGCAGCCGTTATTGCTGTTACTGGCTGTCATAGGAAACCCATAGCTTAAAAGGTATTTATAAACTCAACTGGACTGTATTGGCCAGTCAAGATAAAATTGAGCAATCACTCAAGAGTATTTAGTGGCGCTTATCTATCATATGAGCTTACAGTTTTGAAAAATGGAAATTAATTATGGCTCGCGCAACCCTACACAATCGACAAGATTCTCTAGAGCAAGCTTTACAGATTTTCTGGCAAAAAGGTTTTCATGCCACCTCGCTAAAAGATTTAGAGCAAGCCATGGACATGCGTCCTGGCAGTATCTATGCCACTTTTGGTAGTAAAGACGCCCTGTTTCAAGAAGCCCTCGACTATTATGCTCGGATGGCAATAGCTGAGTTAGAGCGCACCCTAAGCAAGTACCCCAGCTCGCCATTACAAGGATTGGCAGCCTATTTGCGTCTGCTTGGTAGCTTACGTGATCAAGCGTTACCAAGTAATGCTTGTATGCTAGTCAAAAGCTTATTAGAGCTGGGAGTAAAAGAGGAATCTGCTTTGTGTAAAGTTGAAAGCATGCTAGCAAAGATAGAGTCTCGCTTTACTACTAGCTTTATTGAATCTCAGCGAATCGGAGAGTTAGGCCACCAGCTTAATCCTGTACTCCTTGCGCAAAGATTACAAGCTGAAGTTATGGGACTACGCTCATTTGCACAGCGCAAAGTTGACAGTAGCGTGGTGCATGAGGTTGCTGAGGCTATGGCATCTTCTTTGGATGCCATGCGCATAGATAATGTCGGCTAACAGCCTGCATAAGGTTATGGCAACTAGCGAAATTCGATACAAATTCGCTTGCCGCGCTTACGCTATAGAAAAGTACAGTAGCCGAGCAGGCGACAGTTATAAGCATAGTTTAGCAAGGCGATTTATCGCGAAAAATCAGATAACTACTTTAGAAGGATCGGTCAATCAGCCATCTGCGCCAATTGCTTTAGAACAGCAATATAGCTCTCCACGCCTTGGGCGCGACTAACTAGATGACGATTATCAAAGATGACCGAAGGCACACTTTGAATACCTTGTTCGCTCCAATACTGCTCTGACTCGCGAACTTGTTTGGCAAAGCGTTGATCCTCAAGAACGGCCAGCGCCTCTGTACCATCTAAGCCGATTTCTGCCGCTATTTCTGCCAAAACTGCTTTTTCAGAAAGGTTACGATTATTGGTAAAATGAGCGGTAAATAAAGCCTGCTCTAAATCATTCGCTCGATGGTATTGCGCCGACCAATAGATAAGTTGATGCAGATTAAAAGTATTGTGTACTCGCGTATCGGCAGTAAAATTAAACTCAAAACCAACTTCTGCTCCTACATCGGTCATTCTATCTCGGCTCTCTTGTACTTGTTTCTCATTGCGATTATGCTTGTCCATACCATGCTGGCGTAGATTCTTGCCTTCAGCTGGCATGTCCGGATTAAGCTCGAATGGATGCCAATGAATCTCATAGGCGCTATTAGTCTGCTGCAGAGCTTTGGCCAGTTGTTGATAGCCGATGATGCACCATGGGCAAGAGGTATCTGAGACGATATCTATTTTTAGTGGTTTTTTTGAACTTTCCATAGGACCTCTGGGAACGCGTTATTTATAAATAGCACTGAAAAAACTACTGCTTAATGGTCTTTGAAACAATACTGCTTTCGATAAAGCCATAAAAACAGTGAGGATAGGGTGAAGGCCGGCTCAAACTAGGCCACTTTATGCCATTCAAATTTCTGAAATAGTGGTCTGTTGAGGTTTTGGCAAGGTGGTTGGTAGGGGTGCTCATTACTGAATTTGAGCGATCACTCACTTTAAGTGCTGATATTTCCTCAAGCGAGTAAATATAGCCCTTACTATAAGTTTTTTTGAGCGAACGCTCAATATATATTTGAGTAATCGCTCAACTAAATTGTAACTTCAGCAGCTATTTTAATTTATTATAAAAATTATCTTAATAATAACCGTAACTTAGCTGAGTATTGCTTTGTTAGTACAGTCGAATGAATGTCTTGCCCTCAGGGATAGGCATACTGCTAACCCTAAGGGTATGAATCAGCGTATCAATAAATAGGTTATTCGCTATCTTTTTCTGCTAAGCGATCTTTGGCAGATCTATCTTCAGCAATGCCCGCCTTCCAGTAGGAAAAAGCGTACAACTCATCTTTTGACCAGTCTAGCTCCTTTTTTAGATAGTGGCGAATGGCTTTCACTGATGAGAACTCACTTGCAACATAAGCAAAACGGCTTTGCTCGCTGGTTGGTAGAGTCAGCGACTTGACCGTATTAGCTAACTGACTGCCCTGCTCGGGATGCCGATTGTGTAACCAAGTCATCTCAACCGTGGCTAAGGTTGGTAAGTGTTGTTGGTCATGCTCATCGTAAACCTCGATAATACATTGAACCGTAGCGGTGCTAGGCAAGCTCTCAAGGATCGCACCAAGTACGGGTATAGCAGTAGCATCACCGACTAATAAAAAGTGATCTGCTGCTGGATAAAGCGCTTTATTTTTTGGTGTCATTAGCACCGCCAGTTGGTCACCCACTTGCGCATCAGACACCCAGCTTGAGGCAGGAGCCTGATCACCATGAGCCACAAAGTCAATCCAAATATGCTGTTTGGTAATATCTACGCCGCGGTGGGTATAAGTACGTTTAGTAAGGTTGGCAGTATCGTCTATATCAACAGGTTGGGTTTTGTCTGTGGGGATAAGTATTTTATTATTGAAGCCAACGGTCATCTTAGCGATGTTGGCAATAGTGTCGGGCTGTGCGGTTAGATAAACACGGATATAGTGTGGGGTAATGATCTGCTTGGCGCTAACCCTCATCACTTCTCGTACTGGTGATACGATGAGGCTGTCAATGGTGGTATTTTTCATAGATATCTTCCGTTAGTTTTTTTGTTTTTAGTCTTATGTATGGATTACGCCATCAAGCCTCGTTGATATCGGGCGCTGTGTCAACTTATTAAGCCAACTGATAGCTATTGTGCACGTTTAGTGACAGGAGGTTGAGCTGCATTTATCGGGTTAAATCCTATAAATGAAATAATAAGTTTTTAGCTGTTTTAGCTGTTTTAGCTGTTTTAGCTGTTTTAGCTATTGTGGCTCACGGTTTAAAGTGTGGGCGACTCTGGCTAGTATTCCAATAACAACACTTTCATTACAATCAGTTGTGTTACGAAGCATAGACTAGAATGCATTATTTAAATAATAAGGACCACTGATGAGCAAGACTATTTTGATTACTGGCAGTACCGATGGTATCGGTAAACTTGCAGCACTGAAGTTGGCAGAAGCCGGACATCAGGTGTATCTGCATGGCAGAGATGCTGACAAACTGGCGACTGTCATTGCTCAAGTCAAAGCAGTGGCTACTGGGGCCTTGCTCGATAACCTAGATAACATTGGTGGGTTTGTCGCTGATTTTTCAAATTTAAATGAAGTGCGCAAAATGGCAGCAGAAGTGACTCAAAAGCTAGCTAAAATTGATGTGCTAATCAACAATGCTGGGATTTATACTACTGCTTCTGCAAGCACTAAACAGGGGCTCGACGTACGCTTTGTAGTTAATTACTTAGCGCCTTACGAGTTGACCAATGCTTTATTGCCGCTACTCAAAAAATCTGGCCAAGCCCGCATCGTAAACTTAAGCTCAGCTGCGCAAGTGCCCGTATCCTATCCTGCCTTCACAGGACAAGTAAGTCTTAGTGATAAAGAGGCTTATGCCCAAAGTAAGCTGGCCTTGACTATGTGGAGTATGGCTTTAGCCGAAGCAGTCGCTGCCGATAATATAAACGTCATCGCAGTAAACCCAGGCTCGCTACTGAATACAAAAATGGTCAATGAGGCTTATGGGGAGCATTGGTCATCAGCAGATAAAGGGGCAAATATCCTAACTGAACTCGCTATCTCAGATGAATTCGTAACCGATACGGGTAAGTATTTCGATAACGATATTAAAGACGGGGTACAAGGTGAGGCCCAGGGTGAATTTGGACAACCGCATGCCGATGCCTTGAATAAACAAGCTATTGCAGAGCTAGAAAAGCAAACTCAAAGTTTGTTGCAGTCGCTTTGTTAGTAGCCACAAGCTTTATGATAAAAAAGGTAGGAGTTAGGATCTATCAAACCCAACGCCAGCCTAGATAATTATAATATTTAAATCTACAGTATTGACATTAAAGCTATTGAAAATAATGCTATTTAACTTACTAACATTACAATTAACAGTACTCACTTATAGGAATCGCTAATGCAAACGCAAACCCCCAAGCATCTGACTATCGTTGCCACCATTAAAGTCAAAGCTGATCATCTTGAGCGGGTCAAATCTGAGCTGCTGCAACTAACCAAAGCTTCGCAATCGGATGAGGGTTGCATTCAATATGACTTGCACCAAGATAACGCCAACCTTGATAAGTTTATAGTGTATGAAGTTTGGGAAAATAATGAGTTTTTGCAGCAGCATGTCCAAAGCCCCCATTTTCAAAACTATATAAAGGTGACAGAAGGGATGGTCGATGAGTTTATCATAACTGAAATGACCGTCATCTCATAAATTTTAGGGCTACAGTTATCTATCATTAACAATGGGATAAAGGGTAATTGCGCTTAAAGTTTGAAAAATTAATAACAGGAATAATGTATGAAAACTATCACTGAAGCAATGCATTGGCGCTATAGCACTAAAGAATTTGATGCTAATAAAAAAATATCGGCTGAGGACTTTGAGAGCTTAAAAGATATCTTACGACTAAGCCCTTCGAGTACCAATATTCAACCTTGGCATTTTGTGATTGCTGATGATGACGCTGGCAAAGCTAGAATCGCTAAAAGTACTAGCGGCATGTTTGACTTTAATGCGCCAAAAATAACTGACGCCTCACATGTTATTGTGTTTTGTAGTCGTATCGATGCTGATGAAGCGTTCTTAAGAGACGTACTATAGTCAGTTCACAATAAAATAAATACAGCCCATATCCTGAAATAGCTTAGGCAGATTATTCTCCATCCACCCTTGGCGTAGAAACTTAGCTTGAGCCCATTTCTTTTCAATGGGGTTTAGATCAG